>JABMPH010000275.1 GCA_013203805.1 Bacteroidota bacterium
AACTTGTGCTCCCTGAATCTTTCGGTTTTCAAATGAAATGGTTATACTTTCAGATGCCGGGTTTGGAAAGATTTTTAGTTCGGATACATCTGCGTTTACAAGGTTTTCGATACCAACAGTATGATTAATTGAAAAGGGCAATTCGTTGATGGAGTATTTGTCGGGTATACCCGGAGATGTTAACTTTATAAAACATTCATCGGAGTTTATGTTTGGTACAGTCCATTGATATACACTGTCCTCTACTGGTACACTTGAAACTACAGTACTCCAGCTTTGTTCGTTATCTGATGAAAATTCAATTTTAACATCATTTATAATCTCACTGTCCCAACTTATATCAAACTGACTTTGTCCTGCCAGGTTTTCACCACCTTCGGGTGATGTTAAATCCAATCGGAAAACAAAAAAGAAACTTGAAGATTCGTCTTTGACTTCAGGAAATGATGTTTCGCTCAATTGCACCTTGCACCACATGGTTGCTACTTGCGGAGTCCACATATATGAATTACTGTCAACGGGAATATTTTCTTCTACAATAATCCAGTCACAATCCAAACATGGTTTGTAGGATAGGGTTAAATCACCAACCAGCTCACTATCCCAGGTAACTTCGATAGGTGTACCTACACGGTAGAGACTGGTTGTATTTGGGGATAATAAATCTAATCTGCATAAGGTAAAAGGAGTTTCAGTAATACTGAAAATATCAGGGTTTGCAACATCACTTATCTTGATTAAGCACTCGGTTGAAATAATATTTGTGGCTGGCCATGGATATGATCTTGTGTTGGCCGAGGTTGTGTCAATGATATCTTCCCATGATTGTCCATTATCTGAAGAAAATTCTATTCTTACATCAGCAATAAATTCACTATCCCAGGTAATATTGTTAACTGTAAAACCATTTAATTTCGACCCTGCTAAAGGAGAAGTAAGTTCAATAGCAGGATCGCCAACCACCACTCTTATGCTGTCAATTACAACATCTATCAGAGGTTTATCGTTGCTATTGGTTTCAACTTCGCTAATGGCGTAAACAACATCTAAGCCATCGATTATTTTACCAAAAATGGAGTGAACATCATCAAGCCAGGGGGTAGGGACAACCGTTATAAAATATTGTGAGCCATTGGTGTTTGGGCCTGAGTTTGCCATTGATAATATTCCCGGTTCATCATGTCGAAGGTCTGGATGAAATTCATCATCAAATGTATAACCAGGTCCTCCGGTTCCATTTCCATTAGGGCAACCATCCTGTATCATAAATTCAATTATTACCCTATGAAATATAAGACCATCATAAAATTCTGCATTAGTAAGGTCGATAAAATTCTGTGCTGTCATTGGAACCAGATCCTCACGTAACTGCGCCCTGAAATCGCCCATTGATGTGTACCATTGGACAACAGTTTGTGAGTATACATTTGCACTAATACTTAATCCTATAAAAATCAATAGGATATTAAAAAGCTTAATGGGATTTCTGTTTTTCATATGTATATTTTTTTGGTAATTTACAGTTATACGTATATCAAGTGATTTCAAACATGCTAAATCAGGCTTAAAAAAGCAGGTAAACATACTAATTTAGGCCTAAAAAAGCAAGTAAACTTACTAAATTAGGTTTGATATAGTAAGTTTGGTATGTGCATTTAGCCTTAAAAACATATTTTTGGATGAGTAAAATCTAAAGTCCCCTTAATTCACTAAGTGCCAAAGTAGCAAAACTTAATGCCAGAAAAAAACCAATCATATCTGTAATTGTCGTTAGGATTGGCCCGGAAGCTAAGGCCGGGTCAACATTCATTTTTTTTAGTAGTAATGGAACTGTACCGCCAATTGAAACAGCAATTACGGTATTTATAGCCAAAGCACCTCCAACCACCAATCCAAGATAGAAGTTTCCTTTCCACAGGTAAGCCGCGATGCCTATCAGCAAACCAAGTACAACACCGTTAATTAGACCAACACTTACCTCCTGTAACCATACCCTGATTACTTCTGTAGGACGAATAACTCCCAGTGATAGTTCGCGCATACTCACTGCAACGGCCTGGTTACCTGAGCACCCGCTCATGTCTGAAATAATTGGAAGAAATACTGCAAGAGCAATAACTTCACTTATAGTGTTATGATAAAATGCAATAACACTGGCCGCGATAATATTTAGAATAATGTTTACAGATAACCATGAAAGTCTTCGTTTGGACCTTAACATAACAGGCATTGTCCTTAATTCATCACCACCAACAATACCTTGTGATTCCAAATGTTCAAACGCTGCACGTTCATTTACTGCCTCCATTACATTTTTTCTTCTTAGAACCCCAATAAGTTTATTATTATCATTAACAACAGGGAATCCGTAAAAATCATATGTGTCAAAAAGGCCAACTACTTCATCTAATGAAGCGTTAGCATTAATAGCCATTACAGTTTTAATAACAATTTCCGATAACTTTTTATTTGGACTTGCAAGTAATAAATCCTGCATTTGCAGTACTCCAATAAAATCATTTTTCCTTGAAACTACATAAATGTACCTTACATGATAATATTTATATTTTTCAGCATTTATTCTAAGATCTTCAATAACTTCTTTTACTGTGGTTGATTCGAAATACTTGAAATATTCTGTGATCATTAAACCCCCTGCCGTTTCCTGATCGTATTCAATCATTTTCCTTACACTGGCTGCCTCAGAAGGTTTCATTTCTGTTAAAATCGCTTCGGCACCATCCTCGTCTAATTCCATCATAAGGTCAGCACGGTCATCGCTCATCATTAGGTTGATAATGGCTGCTGCATCAGTAGCATCCATATCTTCGATAATATCTGCTGATTGAACATCCGGCAATTCTTCAATAAGTATTGCAGCATTTAAAGGGCTTAAGGTCGTAAGTAAATTATGTTGGTCTTTCTTGTTTAGCCTACTCATCAGGTAGACGATATCTCCTGACGCAAGAGTTTCAATGTAATTGGTTAGTTCTATAACATTATTCGACTCTAATAAAGAAAGTACTATTTCTTTCGGCTTTTTGGTTTCCAGTTGTTCCATTTTACATGCAATTTTATTTCCAGGGGAATCCTGAAAACTCTTACAAAGGTATTTAAAACCATTTTGAAATTGGATTGGAATTGAACCAAACCATAATATTTTTATGGTTTATTGTTTAATGAATCTAAAGTATTCCCTTAGTATCCTTGCATTATTTTCTGCAGGAGTGAAAACCTCAATGACCTCCGGATATTGGTTTTTTAAACTTAAAAAGGTGGTTAGTTGCTTTCGGAGTTCTTCAATATTTTCAGATTTAATATAATTCACATTAAAGGCCTTGCAGATAAATTCAGCACTCCACTGATGTTTTGCTTCGAAGAATTCTTCTAAATTTGGAGTGGTATCAGGCCCCGGAATAAACCGAAAAATTCCTCCACCTGAGTTATTTATAACAATGATTTTGAGGTTTTGCACCAAGTATTTGTTCATTAACCCGTTAGAATCATAAAAAAACCCAAGGTCGCCGGTTATCAACACATTTAATTTATCTGAATAATATGAATACCCGGCAGCAGTAGATATTTGACCATCAATACCGCTAACACCTCTATTCGAATTGTATTTGATATTTTCTTTGCTTCCAAAAAGTTGTGAATACCTCACCGGTGTACTGTTGCCAAAATGAAGTATACTATCATCAGGTAAACTATTTAAAATCTCATCAAATACAATTA
>JABMPH010000276.1 GCA_013203805.1 Bacteroidota bacterium
ATACAAAGCCGATGCCTATATATGGAAACTGGCAAAATTTCACTTCAAAAAACGGGTTGCCAGGTGATAAAACCTATTGTGTAAAGATAGATGGAGAACGAGTTTTGGTAGGCACTCATGAAGGCCTTGCTGTATATGAAAAGGGAGTTTGGAAAACCTATACAGCAAAAGATGGGCTTGCACATAATGGTGTTTTAGCTATTGATGTAAGTGAACAAACAGGAGATGTTTGGCTTGGAACGTTGGGAGGATTAACACGTTGGTCTGCGGGCAAGTTTGAAAACTTCACACAATTTAACAGCGGAATGCCAAATGATTTGATTTATTCTGTTATATGCGACGGAAAAGATGTTTGGATTGCTACAGGTGGTGGTGCAGGTCAGTATGATACCTATACCAAACGATGGGAAATATTCACAGAACAGAATGCTCCTATGCATGAACCTTGGACTTATGGTGTATGTGCTGGCGATGGAAAAATATTTATTGCGGCTTGGGGTGGTGGCATAGTTGAATATACTAAGAAAACTAAAAAATTCAGAGATTATATTGACCCTGATGGTAATATGGAAATCGATCTTTTCCCAGACGATGGCGTAGTACATGATATTACTACAGGTGTTTCTTGGGCAGATGGTTATTTATGGGTTGCCACATATTTTGGCTTAAGTCGTTATGATGGTGTGCGTTGGAAAGGGTATTTTGACCACGATAGTGGTTTAGCTAGTAATTTCATCAACTTTATAAAAGCTGATGGGCAGGTAGCTTTCATGTGTACTGATAAAGGGTTAAGCAGTACAGATGGAGAGAATTGGGTTACATACACTAAAAACGATACCAATAAGAATGGAAAAGTTAGTATAACTAAAGGTGATAAAACAACAGAGTTAACAATGTCGCCATCAATTTCTCATAATTTTACAATTGGTATTGATGTAAAGGATGATGTTATTTGGGTTGCTACTTCCAAAGGGGTTAGTCGTGGAGAATTATTGAAGTAAAAGTTTAATAGAATTATAAATTTTTAAGAATAAAAGACAGTAAATAATTGAATAAATAATTATAATATAAATAATAAGAAATATGGATTGTATCATAGAAAATAAGGATAAAAAAGTGCTAATTGATTTATCAAAACTTACAGATGGAGAGATTTTAGAAATGAAAAAATTGGGAATTTTATCTGATGATAATAAAATTACTGAATCAGTTTATCCATCAATTCATCAAGAACGTCCTCCAATAGAAAAGCATGCCGTTTCTGCACCTCATATAATTAATGAAGCTTATAATTATCAGAAACCATCTTCTTTTTCAAGAGCTTTACGTTTGGATCTTGGCGGTTACAAAGTATTATTAATTTCGGGTACAGCTAGTGTAAATGATGAAGGAAAACCAGAACATATTGGCGATTTTAAAGCACAACTTTGGAGAACATATTTAAATATCACCAATCTTCTTGAAGCTGAAGGCATGAGTTGGCATGATGTTGTAAGAACAACCAATTACTTGAGAGACATTGAAAGGGATTACGACGAGTTTAATAAAATTCGTACTACTTTTTATCAATGGCAAAATCTTGATCCTTTGCCAGCGGCTACAGGGATACAAGTAAGGTTATGTTGGGAAACGCTTCTTGTTGAAATAGAAGTATACGCAATCTGTAAATCAAACTAAAAATATAAAATATGAAGAAACTTAACTATTGGGCATTTGTAATTTTTATCCTGATTGTAATGTTTCAGGGAAGAGAATTAAATGCACAGGAAAAAGATTTGATGTATGGCAATACACCTGATAATTATTTCCCGTATAACAATTTTCAGAAAGCCTATATATACCATTTTATTGAACCTATTCAATTCTACGGTGCAGGTAGAGAGAAGCTACCTCCAAAAAATCTTAATGAAGTACGTTTAGGTTTTCTTGGTCCATTAGAAGGGTCTGCTATTGTAACACTTGGGAAACAGATGTTAAATGGATCAAACCTTGCAATAGAAGAGGCTAATAATAAAGGAGGATATAAAGGTTTACCTTTTAAATTAATGGTACACAATGATGTAGGTTTATGGGGCGCCGCTGCTAATGAAGTGGTGAACATGGACGATGAAAAGGTGTGGGCTTGGCTTGGTTCTATTGATGATATTGTTTCACATGTAGCATTGCGAGCAACCTTAAAACTGGAAATGATGATGGTTAATACAGGCGATCCAGATCCTACTTTTACAGAAACAAACATAC
>JABMPH010000277.1 GCA_013203805.1 Bacteroidota bacterium
ATGTCTATCTTCTGAGTTTGTGCCTTTAAACATCTCATCCAAAAGAAAAAAAGTGTTTTGATTACTTTCAATTAGGTTCAGCATCTTTTCAATTCGGCTTAATTCTGCATAAAAAGAAGAGATTCCTTCCTTCAAATTATCTTGTGTTCGCATACTTGAATATAGCTTTAGGTTGGATACCATACCATTTGTTGTACAACAAGGTGCTCCGGCTAATGATAAAACGATGTTAACACCTACAGCCCTTAAAAAAGTACTTTTCCCTCCCATATTGGAACCGGTAATCATTACAACATCACCTTGTCCTTCTGAGTGAAAATTATTACATACCCGATCATTAGAATTTATTAAGGGATGCCCCAACGACTCAAAATGCAAGTAGTTGTTTTTTTCAGTTATCTCTGGAAAAGTATATGATGGATTTGAATAGCAAAATCCTGCAAGACTATTTATTACCTCAAACTCACTAACTACTTCAGACCATGATTTTAAAAACGCTTTATTTTTAGATTTCCATTTTTCTACTCCAATAATTAAATAAATATCCAGTAACAGGAAACTGTTTAATATAGAATAAAAAGCATTTCCTTTTATTGGTATCTTCATACTATTTATACCTCTTTGCTGAGAGAAATCCAATAGTCTGCACAAGCTATTAATTTCAGCGGATGCTGAAAATTTGCTTTTTATGAGTATTGATTGTAATTGGCATAATTTTTTTGACTTAAAACTTTCACTTTCAATTTTATCGATAAGTGTCTGATAAGCTCTTAAAATGTTAATATTCTCTTGCGAGGTGTAAACGATATCATCAGCTATGGTTTTTACTTTTCTTAAAAATATATAATTAACAAATAAAACAGTAATAAAGGGAAGTAAATAAATATACCTCAAATAAAGTATAGAAAAATATAAAGTAAGAAATGACAGAGCCGAAAGGATAATTGCAACAGCAATATAAATTCGTCGATATTTTAATAAAACGACAGGTGCTGCCACCCAATTAAACAACTTATAATAATCACTTTTTATATTTTGAAAGTGCATACCTGATGCCTGAAAATCTTGCCGCCAATCCAACTTTTGAGATAATTCCTTTATGGCTTTTTGTCTGTCATGTATTTCATAACTAAGGGCAGGTTCCGATAGCCATTCAGATAAGAGTATCATACCAGATTCTGTAGTTGTTCTATTAACTAATTGAAAAACGGAATGTTGTCCAAAAATATCTAAATCGGAGGAATAAGGGTGATTTTGATTAATAAATTTATGTCCGGTATCAAATTCTTCCAGATTACATTTTTCTCTTAAAATTTCGGATTCATTTATAGCTTTCAGGAATGCTGTATGCTTTTTTAGGAAAGCTGTTCTGTTATGATGTGTGATTGCAACACCAAAACATAATATCGATAGTGGGAAAACAATCAGAATGGGAGTTATTAAATTGGACCTAAACAAGTATATAAGAATGATACTTGAAATGACAAAAATAAATAACCTAAGAAGTGAAATACGCTTTAACATCTTACTTAGCTTAAGTAATCTGGCATCATACATTTGTATATTATCCCTGTAAATTTTCATTGTTTTCAACTTAAATTACCCCCTAATATTCAAATACCTTGATAGCTTATCTTCAATATGACATACTTGTGAATATAATCATTATCCATAGAAATATGTATGTCTTTTTATGTATGGAATAGCTATGCATTTGATCCAAAGTAAGGTTTTTATTTTTGGACTTTCAATCACTAAATATTGGAAACAAAGCTGTAAATTCTCCAATAAGAAGAAACATAATAAAACCACGAAAGAAATCAATTGAGGCTAGTTTGGCTTTAGGATAGTTAATAGCCTTCATGAGAAATTATAATTTTTGTATATAAATCATCTAATTAGCACCAATATATGAAAATAAATTAAATTTGGTATTGTATTTGCAACTAAGATGAAAAGACATAATCTTAACTTTTCCTAAAACCTTCCAAAATGAAAAAACGAATAAAAAATATTCTGATACTTAGTGGTCTGTTTTTTCTTTTTGCCGCTCCATCAATATCATTTGACGCATTGTTTCCTGCCAGTATTAAATTTCCCGATCACATTAAAACCATTGCTGTAATTGACAGAAGTGCTCGTGAAGGAAAACTTATAAATGTTTTGGAGGGCGGAATTACGGGTGAGGGTATTGGTCAGGACAAGGCTGCTGCACGCAGGTCCATTAACGGATTAATAGATCAGGTAGATGGTAATATTCATATAAGTTTTGTCAAGACAGGGATTGAGATGACCGTAAATTCCAAACCAGGTAACATGGCATCTTTACTACCATTGGATCAATTAAAGGGTATTTGTA
>JABMPH010000278.1 GCA_013203805.1 Bacteroidota bacterium
AGATTCTTCACTTCGTTCAGAATGGCAAATAATATGTTAGTTTATTGTCAATTCTCCTCTCAATGATTTTCTTAAGAGTTTTGCGACATCTTCCCTTTCAATACCTTTCCCAAATAAATACATAAGTTTTGTTAATGCTGCTTCGGTTGTAATATCTCCACCTCCAATTACCCCAGCCTTTTCAAGTAATACACTTGTTTCATATTTCCCATGTTCCACTGCTCCAGTTATACATTGAGTTACATTTAGTATTACCACACCTAAATCGATTGCCTCCTCAATTGCATTCACAAACCAGGGTTCTGATGGCGCATTTCCTGACCCAAAACTCTCCATAACAACTCCTTTCAATCCAACTATTTTGAAAAAAGCAATAATAAACTCCTTACTAATTCCAGGGAATAGTTTAAGAACTGCCACACCTGTTACCATTTTCTCATGGACTTTAAGTTTTTTAAAGTTTGGTTTAAGGATAATGTTTCTGTTGTATTTGATGTATATGCCAACGTCTGCTAACAATGGTAGATTTCCCGACACGAAGGCATTGAAGTTTTCTGCGTTGTATTTTGTTGAACGGTTAGCTCTCATCAGATGATTCTCAAAATAAACACACACTTCGGGGACAATAGGAGTGTCATCATCTTTGGCAGCTGCTATTTCAATTGAGGTTATCAAATTCTCACGGCCATCTGTTCGAAGTACTCCCAATGGTAATTGTGATCCGGTAAATACTACTGGTTTATTCAGGTTCTCCAATATAAAACTCATCGCAGAAGCTGTATATGCCATTGTATCAGAACCATGGAGAATAACAAATCCGTCATAGTCTTCATAATTCTTTTTAATAATCTGACCCAACTCAATCCAAACCACAGGATCCATATTTGATGAATCCATAATAGGTTCAAAGCAATGAAAATCAAGTGTGAAATTGAATCTTTTTAACTCTGGAATTTGATTGTTGATATTATCAAAGTTAAATGGAACAAGTGCACCTGTTTCCTTATCGGCAATCATACCAATTGTGCCACCAGTATATATTATTAGAATTGAAGTTTCTTCAATCATAATTAGATTAGTTTAAATAGTTTGTTTGCGTTATGGGTTGTTATTTCGGCAATATATTCAGTACTTACACCTTTAACTTCAGCTAATTTATTAGCTATATAATTTAAGTAAGCACTTTGATTGCGCTTGCCACGAAATGGGGCAGGAGTTAAAAATGGGGCATCGGTCTCAAGTAATAAGTTCTCAAAAGGAATTGTTTGAACAACTTCTGAAAGACCAGAGTTTTTAAAAGTAATAATACCTCCAATTCCCATCATGAGACCAATATCCATTATTTTTTTCGCTTCTTCAATAGATCCTGTAAAACAATGAAATACGCCAGTTAGCTCCTCCGTTAATTCATCAACAACAATTGGATATATTTCTTTAAATGAATCGCGAGTATGAATTGCCACTGGAAGATGGTATTTTTTTGCAAGTTTCAATTGTCTTCTAAAAGCATCTTTCTGCTGCTCAAAATGTGTTTTGTCCCAATATAGATCAATACCAATTTCTCCAACAGCAATATATCCTCCTATGGCTAACTGTTCTTCCACAAGTTGCATTTCCTTTTCATAATCATCTTTTACAGATGTTGGGTGTAAACCAATCATTGGTAAACAGTTATTGGGAAAGTTAGCAGATAATTCTTTCATCGAATCAAATGAGGAAATATCAATCGCAGGGAGAAGCATAAGATAAACGCCTTGTTTTATTGCATTTTGAACTACTTCGTTTCTGTCATCTGAAAAATTTTCCAGATAAAGATGTGTATGTGTATCTACTAAGATCATGTGGCAAAATTAACCTAATTTTGTGATCATAAATATCAATTATTATGAGAAGAATTTGTGTGTTTTGTGGCTCAAGTATGGGGAACAAAGAAGAATATAAAAAAGCTGCAAAACGTCTAGGTAAGTATATGGTAAAAAAGGATATCGAACTTATTTATGGAGGGGCCAATGTTGGACTTATGAAGATAATTGCAGATGAGGTACTAAGTGGAGAAAAAAAAGTGATTGGTATAATGCCGCATCTGCTAATAGCAAAAGAAGTTGAGCATAAGGGAATTAGTGAGCTTATAAGTGTTGAAACCATGGCTGAGCGTAAAGAATTAATGGCCAATATG
>JABMPH010000279.1 GCA_013203805.1 Bacteroidota bacterium
AGAGCACTGGTCTCCAAAACCAGGTGTCGGGAGTTCGAGTCTCTCCTCCCGTGCAAGCCGAAAGGCGGATGTAAAGCGAGTCTTCATAATATATGAGGGCTCGCTTTTTTTGTGTAAGAACATAAAAGTTTGTACCTTCATGTTGTATTTATTTATGAATAGTTTATGAATAGTTTATGAATAGTTACTTAAATAAATGAAATTATGGCAACTTTTAGGGCGTTGGTACTCAAAGGTAAGAATGATACGAAAGCAGACGGTTCAACAAATATAAAAATCCGAATAACGCATCGTCAAAAAGTAAATTATATTTCAACTGATTTGTATATCAATCCAACTGAAATGGATAACAAAACAGGATTGATTAAGTACGGACCAAATAAGAAGTTTGTTAACCAAAGAATTACAAGTTATCTGAATAAATACCAGAAAAAGGAAATTGAGCTAGGTGACCAAAGTGATTATATGTCGGTGGCGGAAATTAAAAAATATATATTAACGGGTAAGAGTTCTAGCTTTGAGATAGACTTTTTTGAATTTGTAGAAGAATTTGCAAAGTCTGTTAGGGTAAAGGGAACTGCTGATAAATACTTATCTCTTGTTGCTAGTTTAAAAAAATTTAATGGAGATAAATTACCGGTTTCGGATATTACATTAAGCTTTTTATTTCAATATCATGATTACTTACGTTCTCGTAATGTAAGAAATGGTTTGATAAATTACATGACAACATTCCGTGCACTATTTAATAAGTGCAGAGATTATTATAATGATGAAGATACAGGTAGGATACCAATTCCGCATTATCCATTTCGAAAGTATAAGTTCCCAACCAGAGAGTCGATGGCCAGGGATCATGTGCTTACAGTTGATGAGTTAAGGTTATTTATGGACTATAAACCTGAAAATGCAGGGGAGGAGTTTGCCATGGATATTTTTATGCTGATGTTTTATTTGATTGGAATAGAAAGTAAGGATCTTTACCATTTAAATAAAGCCCAAAAAGGAAGGGCGGTGTATGATCGTTATAAAACAGGACGCGCCTATTCTATTAAGCTTGAACCTGAGGCGATGGAGATTATTATGAAGTACCAGGGAGATGAAACCCTATTAAATGTTTCAGCACGTTTTAAGCATAATAAAAGTTTTTATCGCGCTGTTAATAATTATTTACATGGTGATACATCGCATGACATAAGAGGTATATTCCAAAAATTAGGAATAAGGAAACCGGTTACCACCAAATGGAGCAGACATACCTGGGCTACAATAGCGAGGAATGATTGTAGAATAAATAAAGATGACATAGCCCTTTGTTTGGGACATGAAGACTCTGACAACCGCGTTACAGACATGTATGTAAAATACGATTATTCGATTATTGATGAGTCGAATAGGAAAGTTTTGGATTTTATTAATAATTTGGGGGAAAATGATTCCAACGTATAAACTCTTTCAGCAGCTAATAAAATGAACTAGAACTACCCCTATATTCTTGACACTGTTTCACAAAGTTTGCAATGAAAATCATCCGATAAATAAAAATAAGGATGGAAAAAAAGCAATTGTATTAAGATTAACAACTAATCGTATCAAATATTTTATTGATTTAGGATTCGAAGTTAAACTCTCGAAGGAACAATTTGTTGAGGGGCAAATTAGAACGAATGCGGGAATCAAACAATATAAGCAAATCAATGCCCTTATTATCCAAAAATTGTCTGAAGCTCATGAAGTATTACTTTCACTTGAAAAGAAGAATCTGCCTGTTACACTTGAGTCATTTAAAAAGAATTTTCTGAAGCAAAAAACCAAGGATTTTGTGTTCAACTATTTTGATGATGTAATAAACGATTTGGAACAGAAAGGGAAGGCTGGTAATGCTTCGATTTACAAAACCGCAAAAAATTCTCTTAAGGATTTTAAACCTAATTCAAGGTTGAGATTTTCAGATATTGATATTCCTTTTTTGCGTAAATATGAGCAGCATTTATTCAAAAAAAATGTGAGGGGTAATACAATAAGTGTTTATATGAGAACTGTACGCGCACTTTATAATAAAGCAATTGGAGAAGAGGTTGCTGACAGATTACTTTATCCCTTTAAAAATACATTCAATCCAGGTGGCTATCAAACTAGTTATTTGGAAACTGAAACTGTCAAAAGAGCTATTAGAATTGATGAAATATTGAAAATAAAGAACTTTGAATCAAAAGAATTAACAGCTCTACATGATGCCAAAATGTATTTTCTTTTCAGCTTTTTAGCGCGAGGAATGAGTTTTATGGACTTAGCATTATTGCGACCAGAAAATATCTCAAATAATCGGATATTTTATTCGAGAGCTAAAACCAGAGGGAAACAGAATACTTCATTTGAAGTATTGCCACCGAGGAAAGAAATTCTGGATTATTTTAGGACCCATCCGTCAAAAAGTGATTATATTTTCCCAATTCTCGATAGTTTGAAACATATTACAAAAAGCCAGGAACGTGACAGAATTAAAAGTGTATTACGAAGAGTAAACCGGGAATTGAAGGTAATAGGGGAGGAAGTTGGAATTGAAATCCCATTAACTACGTATGTTGCAAGGCACTCTTGGGCTACTATACAGAAGTTTGAAGGAGAATCGGAGGCTTTGATTAGTGAAGGATTGATGCATACGAATGTTGAGACAACACAGATTTATTTGAAGTCGTTTGGAAATACTGCTCTTGATGAGATGAGTAAAAGGCTTGTTGCCAAGATGTTCTGAATGCTTGTAGTGAGCTGTTTATGAAATGGATGTAGCAATTATTGATCATATTCTCCAACTTATACTATGGTAGTAAGTGTAAGGTGATTTCAATTAATTCGGTTTTATAAAATGGTTGAATGCTGATGATTGAATGGTGAATAGTATGCGGGAAAGGAGTAATAAAGGTCGGCTTTGCCGAAAACTTACCGAGGCTTAGAAGTGCCGACATCATTGCACATCGGCCTGCTATCGGTTGCGTATTATGAATACACTAAAAAATGATACAGCAATAAATACTAAAAATAACACGATGATATAAACTTTAAATAATACATTTGCATATACTTAATATAGTACATCGGTATTTACTAGATATTACACATTCATTAAGGCGTATTCAATCATGGCAACACCTCAGGAAAAATTAGCTCAAGCTCTTGATGCACTCAAAAAGCTTCAACAGGATAAAAACATTGTTGTAATCAAGGCTTCCGATCTTTCCGATCTGCATAAAAAGCTGTTAAAGAACAACGGCTTTATTAAAGAAGTGATTAAAGGATGGTACATCTCAAGTCGGCCGGATGAAAGGGATGGCGATACTACCTCATGGTACATGTCATTTTGGGATTTTGCCTCTGCTTATCTTAATTCACGTTTTGGCAAGGAATGGTGCCTGTCTCCCGACCAATCATTATTACTCCATAGCGGTAACAGAATTATTCCGACGCAGCTTCTGGTTCGTTCACCCAAAGCAAGTAACAATGTAGTTAGCCTTTTGCACGGGACATCAGTTTTTGATAGTAAATTAGAAATTCCGGGAACAACCATACGCACGTCTCGAAATGGATTGGAACTGTACAGTCTGGAATATGGTTTAATTACCGTAAAAACTGACTTTTTTACACGTCATGCAACGGATGCGAGAGCTTGCCTTGCTATGGTAAAAGATACTTCAACCTTGCTTGAAAAATTGCTTGAAGGTGGACATAGTGTTGTTGCTGGTCGATTAGCTGGAGCTTTTCGGAATATTGGCAATAAAAAGTTAGCCGATAATATCATAAGAACGATGAAGTCGGCCGGATACGACATACGTGAGATTGACCCATTCGCAGAAAAACTACCGAAAAATATTTTGGGTATGCGAGAGACTTCTCCATACGTTAACCGAATTAGACTTATGTGGCACATGATGCGCCCACTCGTGATTGCGAATTTTCCAAAAACCAAGGAACTACCAAGCGATATTGATGTGTACTTGCAAGAAGTGGAAGAGCATTATGCGGAAGATGCCTATCATTCTTTATCCATTGAAGGATACCGTGTTACTGCGGAACTGATTGAACGGGTTCGGGGAGGTAACTGGAATCCTGAAAGTGATGAAGCAGACAGGGAGGCACGTAACACCATGGCTGCGCGTGGCTATTATCAAGCATTTCAGGTGGTTAAGGGTAGTATTAAAAAAATCCTTGAAGGAGAAAACGCAGGTGAAGTAGTAGATGATGACCATGGTGACTGGTATCGTGAACTATTTTCCCCAAGTGTTACCGCTGGTCTTTTAAAACCAGCCGACCTGGCAGGTTACCGTAACAATCAGGTTTACATCAAAGGTTCCATGCATACACCGCTAAGTCCTGATGCTATCCGTGATGCCATACCTGCTTTATTCGATCTGCTCAAAGAAGAATCCGAAGCCAGTGTTCGTGCTGTTTTAGGACATTTTATATTTGTTTATATTCATCCGTACATGGATGGCAATGGTCGTATTGGGCGATTTCTGTTTAATGTAATGTTGGCATCTGGCGGGTACTCATGGACAGTTATTCCTGTTGAGCGAAGGCGTGACTATATGGCTGCATTGGAGCAAGCAAGCGTAAACGGAGACATTACAGCTTTCGCTCAATTTCTGGGGGGATTGGTTAAGGAAGGCTTTGAATAAACCATTTATACTAGAAAGGGAAGATTTTTTTGACTAACCATTTCAACTCTTGAATCTTTAAAATATTAAGCGTACAACAAATTTATATTGAATCATTGCGATGAATAGGTTACATCTTAATTTGGTACCCGCGAGAATATAAAGCACTTTAAACGTGTACTTTCAAATATTTATACCATTTTTGCCAGAACTATTGAACTAACTTGGAATTAAACAAAAACGTGAAAGAGCTTGTAAAACGTATTTCGTACGAGGAAGACGAACGAGCTTTTAAGCAATTCTTTGAATTGTTTGCAGGGCGACTTTATCAGTTTTCATTTTCGTTTATTAAAAACAAATCGGTGGCAGAAGAGGCTGTTTCCGATGTGTTTTTTAAGGTTTGGCTTAACCGCACCGAGCTGGTTAATATTGAAAACATAAAAGCTTATCTGTTTAAGGCAACATACAATACTTCGCTTAATTATCTCGACGAGATAAAACGTAAAAAAGCAATCTCGCTCGAAGATGTGGAAATCGACCTGGGTATCGACCTTATTTGCCCCGAAACAGAACTCATTAATAAAGAGCTAAAAGAATTGATTGAAAAGTCTATTGAAGATTTGCCTCCACGCTGTAAAATTATTTATAAAATGGCTAAGGTGGAGCAGATGAAATACAAAGAGATTGGTGAGCTGCTCGAAATTTCGGTAAAAACCATTAATCATCAGCTCTCAATAGCCATGAAAAAAATAGGTGGGGTTATAAAACATTATCTCAATGAACAGGGAGACGATACCGGCTTTATGGTTCTTTTTCAATTGTTTACCCCCACTAATTAAAAAAATCACAACTTTTTTCATCCTACCTTTAGGACATTTCATAAATCCTCCTGTTATAGGAGTTGTAAGCTTAATAGAAATGGATAACAACAAGGTGTGGGAAAATATAACCAATAAAATAACCGGTGAATCCGATAGTAGCGATGAGGCTACAGTACAGGAATGGATAAGCCAAAACAAAGAAAACAAAAAGGTTCTCGACCGCCTGCTTCAAATTTGGCAATTCAACCCAAAACAAATTCACGATAATTCAACTATTTACAACAAATACCTGCACCGTAAAAATCTGTTTGGAAAAAGAAAAACTGTAACTCCTTTTGTTTATTATGCGCTACGGATTTCTGCAGTTCTATTTTTTCTGGTTGCATCAACATTTATTGTAAACAGCATTTTAGTTTCAACAAGAAATGAAGTGGTTGTCCAGGAAATATTTGTTCCCAAAGGAAGCCGTTCTACTTTTAATTTACCCGATGGAACAAAGGTTTGGTTGTCGAACAATTCTACAATAAAATACCCTTCGAAATTTATTGGAAGTACAAGGGAATTGGAAATAGAAGGTGAAGCTTATTTTGAAGTTACCCATAAAAAGCGGAATCCTTTTATTGTAAATATTGGTAAAAACCGCATTAAGGTGTTGGGAACGCATTTTTCGGTAACAGCCTATCCTGACGACAACAAGGTTCGGGCAGATTTAGTAGAAGGAAGAATTCAATTTGATATTTCAAATGGTAAAGGTGGTTTCCAATCATATATGGTAAAACCTTCGCATAGTTTAGAGTTAGATAAAACCTCCGGAAAACTTTTTGAATCGAAAGTCCCGGATGGTTTTTATGATTACTGGCACAAAGGAATTTACGAATTCAGAAACGAAACACTGGAAGACCTTGCTTTAAAAATTGACAGGATATACAATACTCAACTTATTTTTGAAGATGAGGCGTTGAAATCCAAACGATTTAGTGGGACAATAAGTATCGACGATAATATATTTACGTTTATCGAGGCAGTAAAAAGTACATCAAGAGAACCAATAGAATATCGTTACGAGAAAAACAAACTATATCTAAAACTAAAATAGGATTGCCTATGTAACACGAACTTATGAACTAAAAAAGACGGAAAATGCGTCAACATTTCCCGCCTTTCACAGAAACATTTCGTTTCCATTTTTTTAAAAACACATAGCCGTAAACCCGGCTACAGTCTTAAACTTAACAGTACAAATGTATGAAAAAATTTAGATTACAGAGGGAGGGGTATATATACTCTCCACTGAAAAAATTAATGCTTATGGCAAAGTTAACGACACTGTTTATTTTAATCAGCTTTTTACAAATTTCGGCAAATAGTTATTCGCAGACCGGAAAGCTTGATTTGAAACTGAGAAATGCCACCATCTTGGAAGTATTTGAACATATTGAGGATGTAAGTACTTATCGTTTTTTTTACGACAACGAACAAATTGATTTAACAAAAGAGGTATCAATAAATACCAAAGATGCCGAGTTGTCGGATATTTTAAAGGAATTATTAGATGATACCGATTTGACCTGGGAAGTAAAAGACAAGTTAATTCTGGTACAATCTAAAAATACAAAAGCGAATTCCGAAATGGTTGCCCAACAAAAATCCATCACCGGAACCGTAACCGACGAAGACGGCGAAACACTCCCAGGTGTAACCGTACTTATTAAAGGCACAACTAACGGAACAGTAACCAACATGGATGGTAACTATTCCATTGCAAATGTTCCTGAAAATACCACACTCCAATTCTCCTTTGTGGGGATGTTAAGCCAGGAAATTATTATTGGCGACCAACCCACAATAAATGTTACCATGGCAGTTGATGCTATTGGTATTGAAGAAGTGGTGGCTATTGGATATGGTACACAAAAGAAAGTGAATTTGACCGGGGCTGTAGCATCTGTAAAAGGTGAAGTTCTAACTAAATCACCTGCAGCAAGTACTGCAAATACCTTGGCAGGAAGATTACCTGGCTTAGTTGTAAAACAAACAAGTGGTCAGCCAGGTTTTGATCAATCAAGAATAAATATTAGAAATTTTGGCAATGCCCTTATTATTGTCGATGGGACTGAACAGTCTTTTAACAATATCGATCCAAATGAAATTGAATCAATATCAATTTTAAAAGATGCATCAGCTGCTATTTATGGGGCAAGAGCTGGTAATGGAGTAATATTGATTACTACCAAAAGGGGAACTGCAGGTAAACCTACAATAACAGTAAATTCTACAATGACAGGGCAAGCTTACACAAATTTTCCTGAGCCTGTAAATGCAGGACAATACGCAACCTTACATAGAGAATCTCAATTAAATTCAGGCGTTCCGGAAGCACAATTACAGTATTCGGAAGAAGATATTGCCAAATATTTTGACGGTACAGATCCGCAATATCCAAATACAAATTGGGAAGATGAAATAATGCGAGACTGGGCTCCTCAACACCAACATAATATCTCAATGGCAGGAGGATCTGAAAAGGTTAAATATTATACTTTTTTAGGATATCTCAATCAAGACGGGATGTTCGAAGGGGATAATACAGGGTATGAACGTTATAATGTGCGATCAAACATCGATGCTTCTATCACCTCACAATTATCTATGTCATTAGACTTATCTGCCATTAAGGAAAATGTTCAGGAGTCAAATAGACCCGCGTCTCAGGAATGGTTCTGGATGGATTTTTTAGATAGCAAGCCAACTGCTGCCGCTTCATTCCCTGATGAAACTAAAGTTCCTCACATTGGTCCTGGCCCATTCAATGCCATAATCAATACTCACGAAGATTTGGGAGGGTATGACAAACGCTATAAAACAACACTGAATGGAAGCCTTTCTTTAAAATATGATGTTAAGGCGATTAAAGGCTTATCCCTTAAATTGAAGGGGAATTATTTTCAATATACCCAAGATCGAAAAGTTTTTACAAAAGAAAATGAAATATGGGATTATAATTATGATGCAGATACTTATGTTTTATATGGAAAATCATTCCCAACTTCCTTAAATCAATCATACGCAACGACACAAGTAATTACAGGACAGTTTGGTCTTAATTATAGTAATACCTTTAACGAACATCACTCAGTTGATGCGATGTTGCTGTATGAGGCTATTGATTATTCCAGTAAAAACTATTCTGCCTATCGGGAAAACTATATTACATCAGCTATTGATCAGCTCTTTGCAGGAGGTACAATTAATCAACAAGCTAATGGATCTGCTGCTGAGTCTGGCCGCCAAAGTTTGATTGGTAGAGTAAATTATGGATATAAAGGGAAATATTTATTAGAAGTTACTGCTCGGTACGATGGCTCACCTAATTTTCCAGAGAATAAAAGGTGGGGTTTTTTCCCAAGCATCTCGGCTGGATGGAGAATATCGGAAGAATCTTTTTTGAAAGATAATATAAGTTGGATTGATAACCTTAAATTACGTGGAGGCATAAGCCAAACAGGTTATGATGGGGTTCCTCCATATCAATATCTTGCCGGCTATCAATTTTCAGGATATTATGTTTCAAATGGAGCAGAAGTTCCTGGTTTAAGTACCACTGGATTGCCAAACACAAATATTACCTGGGAAACCATGACATTATCTAATATTGGTCTTGACCTTTCTGTATTCAAAGGGAAAATATATACAGAAATAGATGTATTTCAAAGGCTTAGAGAGGATATGCTGGGGTCAAGGACCGCTGCTTTGCCGAGTACTTTCGGAGCTTCTCTGCCCCATGAGAATATCAATAGCCAAACTGCAAAAGGTTTTGAATTTTTGCTGGGAACTAAAGGAGGTGCTGCAGATTTTAAATATGATATCAATGCAAATGTCTCATATTCCCGGTCTGAATGGGACTATTTCGAGGAAGTTGAATATACTGATCCAGATGATATTCGTATTAATCAAAGAACTGGACAATTCGTTGATATTGGCTTTGGATATAAAAATGATGGATTATTTACCTCCCAAAGCGAAATTGACAATCTAACATACGATATGGACGGACAAGGAAATGCAACGCTTAGCCCTGGCGACATTAAACTACTAGATATTAACGATGATGGTAAACTCGATTGGAGAGATTATGTGAAAATTAATGATGGCGGCACTCCACATATTATGTACGGACTAAATATTAATCTGGCATATAAGAATTTTGATTTTAGTCTGCTTGCGCAGGGAGCTTCTAATTATTCTTTACAATTACAAGCGGGAAACATCAATATTGATTCTCAAAGAACACCTTCTAAAGTAATTTGGGAAGAGAGATGGACTCCTGAAAATAACGATAGGAATGCAATTATCCCAAGGCAAAAATTTAGTCAAATAACCAATAACTGGAATTCGGACTATTGGAGCCGTGATGCTTCCTACATCAGGTTGAAGAACGTGAGCCTTGGTTATACATTTAATAGCTCACTGGTAAAAAGAATTGGGCTTGACCAACTTCGTGTTTTTGCAACAGGTACTAACCTGTTTACGTATAGTCAGATCACTAAATACGGACTTGATCCAGAATCACCTGATGCTACTAGAGGATGGACTTATCCAATCCAAAAAACAGTATCACTTGGTATTAATTTAAAATTTTAAAAGATAAATTATGAAAAAGATATATTACATACTTATTCTATTGATAGTCATTTCATATTCATGTGAAGATGTGCTGGATAAAGCCCCCTTGGATATCATTTCTGAAGATGTGGTTTTTGATGACCCAACTTTAACTCAGGCATATATAAATAACCTATACAGCGAACTTTCTTTTCTAAATCGTGATGGTTCCGGATTTGAAGGAACCGATCCAACATCAGGATTGTCTGATGAAGGAAGGCAGGGAAGAAACTGGCATCCTCTTTATTTTGCATGGAAGGCCGGGCAACTTGATGCCAATGGAAGCTTATTACAATTATGGAAATATGGCACAATTAGAAAAGCAAATGAGTTTCTGGTGAAAATTGAAAGTTCAACAGGCATTTCAGAAGACCTTAAAAACGAAATGATTGGGCAAGTTAGATTTGCAAGAGCCATTGTTTATTTTTATATGGTAAAAAGGTATGGTGGTATTCCACTTGTTACTGAACCTCAAGCTATAGATGCTCCTGAAGAAGAGCTCTTTCTTCCTAGAAATAAAGAAATTGACATATATGATTTTATCCTGGATGAAATGGATGCTATTCAGAATATTCTGCCAGTTTCAAATGATAACATAGGAATGCCAACAAAATATGCAGCATTAGCATTAAAAAGTCAGGCTGCAATGTTTGCTGCAAGTATTGCAACTTGGGGGGATGTTGATTTAGATGATGTTGTTGGAATCCCTGCCAATGAAGCTCAACGTTTTTGGCAAGCATCGTATGATGCCTCAGAAGAAATTATCAATTCAGGTAATTATGAATTGTATAACCAAATACCTGATGATAAAACTGAAAATTTCAGAAAACTGTTTGTTGATGAAACTGGAGCCAATAAAGAACGAATTTTTTCATGGCAACTTACAGGAGTGAATGTCCATAGTCAATATGATTTATTTATGTCGCCATTTCAGTTTTGCCCGGGTTGGGGTGGGTCAAATACTTCAGTCTATTTAGAGATGGTTGAAGAATTTGAGAATATTGATGGTACTCCCGGAACATTTGATGAGGCATTGGCTACAAGTCAGCTTTGGGATTTAAAGGAGTTCTTTGCAAATAAAGATCCTCGTTTCAATGCAACTATTTATTATGAGGGAATGGAATGGAAAGGTGAACCAATAGAAAACTGGGGAGGTGTAGTTAAGCCTGATGGTAGCGTAGTTGGTGATGGTTTTTATGAAGGAATTTCAGCAAAAGGTAGATCGCATAGTGCAGGGGGATATGCTGGTGGTGTAATTACAGGATTCAATGTTTTGAAATATTTAGATGAGACCTTAGTTCCAGTTGCGCATAATAAAACTAAGATTGATTTTATGGTTTTCCGAGCAGGTGGAATCCTACTTAATTATGCTGAAGCTGCTTTCGAACTTGGAAAACCAGATGATGCTTTATGGTCAGTTAATATTCTAAGAGAAAGAGCAGGAATAGCATTATTAGATGATATTACCCGCGATAAAATCAGACATGAACGAAAAGTAGAATTGGCCTTCGAGAATAACAGATGGTGGGATTTGCGAAGATGGAGAATTGCAGTTGATGCTATTACGAGGAATTTTAAAGGGATATATACATATAAAGATTCCAGTACAGGCAAGTTCAAGATTGAAATGAATAATAATGCCCAAGGAGGCATTCCAGCTGCCTTCCTCGAAAGACATTATTACTTACCAATTAAGCCTGGCAGAATATCCAATAATCCAAAACTGGTAGAAAACCCATTGTATTAAATTGTAATATCAAAATAATAATTATTCGCCAACTGTCTTTTTGCCTGACAGTTGGCGAATGTATAGAAAAGACTTATTTATGCACACACTGAATTTATCATACAGGTTGGTAATCATATTTGTTGTAGCAACATTCTGTTGGAACTGTCAGAAAACAGAAGATCCTATCATTTTGGACGATACGCCACAAACAGAGATTAATGAGGGGAATATCTATTTTACCGATTTAGAAGGAAAAAGCCTGTATGATATTTTCATGATTGAGTCATTACAGGGTAATGTTAATCGAATATCTCCATTAATTTGGGTTTTAAAAACCCCTCTTGTTGAGTACGGCGGGCCGGGGAAAATGGTTGACCGTTCTTTTTGGTTGAATACGATATCTGATACTGAGAAAATTAAGTTTAATAATCCATTTGTTATGGTGAGGGATTTCGCGGATAAGATTGATGGTTGTGTTATATATGAAAACACCTTATTTGGAACCTACAAAAGCGGTGCAAGACATCCTCAGCCTATGGATAACATCGTTGCCAGACTGAATGCTACGGCTATGTTATGCGCTAAGCATAATGCTGTTGCATTGACTGAAAATCAGCACAAAATATTGATTGATAAGTATGGAATTGAATTGCCGATACTGGCCAATACAACAACAGATGATTTTAGTAACTGGCAAAGTACTTATAACTATATGTACAACAATTTTAGTCAGGATTTCAGTACAGAAATGATGGCTAATAACTCGCATTATTGCCTGGGGATGTTCGATTTTTTGATCAAGAATAAAATGTTTATCATTAATATGAAAGGCAATCCTACAACTCTAGACCAGAATCTCACAGATGACATTTTTAACCGTTGTCCCAACCCTTCACCGGTATCTGGAGTGTGGAATGTTGCAGGGGGAACACCAAATGAAGATTCATATCAAAAATATCTAAATAACCAGGGGAAATACGCCATTGTAAATTTCGAAGCCTTTAATCTTAGTTATACAAGTAGTTTGCCGGAATACGTTCCTGAAAAGAGTGAAACAAAAAGGAACCTTGAATTTGATCCAAGTAAAAAATATATAAGCTTCACTGAAACAGATGGTGATAATTATGAATTCATACAACAAATATTTCCCAAAAAATTCGAAGTATTAGGTCGAAAAAGTTATCCGATCGGATGGGAAATACCAAGTACTCTATGTGAATTAGATCCTGTTGCCGCCAAATGGTTTTTTAGTAATATAGGTGATAATTGTTTTGTTAATCCGGTTACAGGAGCAGGGTATTACAAATATATATTACCAGAACAATATTTAGGTGATTATTTTGCTTTGACAGATTCTTATATGACAGGTTCGAAGTACAGAACTATTAGAACAATGTGGTATAATCTGGAAGATGGAAGACCTTTGACAGAGATATCAAGTGTAGAGGGGGTGTTTTGTGGTTATGGAGGTAATGATGCTACCAAACCATCAATTTCAGATTATCCTCAAACCCACGAAATTTATAACGGCAAGCCAATTTTTATTAATTATTCTTATCTGGATATCAATAGTATAATAAACTATAATGGTTCATCTCCGGCATTTTTCAGTGTTGCCTGCGTTTACACACACCCAAGCGATGTAATCAATTCAATAAATTCTTTATCAAACGACTGGGTGGTTGTTTCTCCGGCTGAACTGATAGATATTTATAAACAATATGCAGGAATGTAAAAACAATAGTATTTAATTATTCCATATTTCCATAAGGGCAACGCTGCTGTTTACGTTTTAAATAAATGAATGTCTGTTACACTTCAGACAATTTTAACTTGAATAAAAAATCATGAGACAAATTATTCTATTGACATTGGTATGTTTACTATTTTTCTCCGTCAACGCTCAAAATGATCATAAGCTATTACGGTCAGAATCTTTTTGGGGTTTACATTTTGACAAACACTCAAATTTAAATGATAACCATATTGGATCAAGTCTTACGGAAGAAATGGTTGACTCCATGTTGCGGCTTGCCCGACCTGATTATATTCAGGTCGATTCAAAAGGTCATCCTGGCATCTCTTCCTATCCTACAAAAATAGGTCAGCAAGCTGCCGGTTACGATAAAGACCCTTTGGCATTGATAAGGAAGGTTACAGATAAACGAAATGTAGCATTGTTTGTGCATCATTCAGGAGTATTTGATGCCAACTATGTGAGATTACACCCTGACGAAGCTAGATTTAGCAAGGATGGAGAGCCGGATAAAAACCATACAAGTTTTTGGGGGAATTATTCAGAAAAGCTACTTATTCCGCAATTAAAAGAACTGGCTTTAGATTATAAATTAGACGGTGTGTGGATTGATGGTGAAAGTTGGGCAATATTTTCTGATTATCAACCAGAGGCTATCGCTGAATTTAAAAAGGAGACAGGGATAAAAACAATACCCAAAACTGCTGAAGACGAAGGATACAAGGATCTTCTTGAATTCACAAGAAAGAAATTTGTGAACTATATCAGGCATTATGCAACAGAGGTTCATAAAGTTGCTCCTGATTTTCAAATTTGCTCTAATTGGGCATATAGTGCAATGATGCCTGAGCCGGTACCTGAAAATATCGGTCTTGATTTTTTATCCGGTGATTACGATCCCAGTAATTCACTACATACAGCAAATTGGAATGCACGTTGTCTTCAAGGACAAGGGAAAGCATTTGATTTAATGGCCTGGAGCTTTGTTCGTCCAATGGTTCCAAAAACTGCCGTTCAACTATGCCAGGAGGCCGCAGCTGTGATTAGTGTAGGTGGAGGTTGTCAAATTTATTTCAGGCAGAATGCAGATCTGTCCTTTCAGCCAGCTTCTTTTCATATTATGAAAGATGTCGCGGACTTCATGTTACCAAGAAGAGCGTTTTGTAAAGGGATTTCAATTGTTCCACAAGTTGGATTATTCTATTCAACAGCTGGCTGGAAGGAAGAGGTAGATGATGTTTATCGTCCTTTTGGCGTTGATGATACCCGAGGAGTCATGAATGCTCTTCTTGATGGGCAGCAGTCAGTGGAAGTCTTAATGTCTCACCACTTAAAGAAAAGAATGAAAGACTTTCCACTAATTGTTGTACCTGAATGGGAAATTTTAGAGACTGAGATCGTTTCTGAATTGAAAGATTACGTAAAAGAAGGAGGTAAATTGCTGGTAATTGGTTCTTCTTCCACGAAACAATTTGAAGACATATTACAGGTTAAGCAAATAGCTGAGCCTCGAAAAATAGGACAAGCTCTGGGATATGATAATCGTTTTGTGACTGTAACTGGGAATTATCGTGAAGTAGAATGTCTCTCTGGTACAAAAGAATTTGCAAGATTATTTGGCACGAATGATTTAAGGTTTCCCTCTGGTATTGTTGCAACAGTTAGCAATTATGGGAAAGGAAAGATTGGGGGAATCTATGTAGATTTGGGTAAATCATATTTATCAAATACTTCTCCTGTGCTTCGGGATTTACTTTCCGGAATAATCTCAGAATTGAACCCTGAAATTAAGGTCAAAGTAGAGGGGTCTCACAAATTGAATGTTGTAACAACTGAAAAGGATGGTAAGCTATTGATTCAATTAATCAATACTTCCGGCGACCATGCCAATAAAAAAGTCAAAGGGATTGATGAGATTCCGGCTTTACAGAATCTGAAAGTTTCTGTTATCTCTTCTGAAGAACCTGAATCTGTTTGGCTTCAACCGGAAGGTATTCCACTGGGCTTTGATTTTGACAATGGCCAGGTGACATTTGCAATCCCGGAGATTAAAATTCACAATGTTATTGAAATCAGATAACTTCTTTACATCTGAGACAAAAAATTAAGAAATGAGCAAAAAATTTATAGCAATACCGGTTTTTTTACTGTTGAGTGTAATATGTCTTACGAGCCACCACGCATTTGCTCAGGAAAAGTATAACCCCTCTTGGGAATCTTTAGACGCTCGCCCTGTGCCACAATGGTTCAGCGATGCCCGCTTTGGAATATTTATTCACTGGGGAGTGTACAGCGTTCCATCCTGGGCTCCAAAAGGAGAATACGCAGAATGGTACTGGGCACAGATGCGTAACGATAAACCAGATGGACCATGGCGTACATTTCATAATAATACCTATGGGAAAGACTATCCCTACGAGCGTTTTGCACCACACTTTACCGCTGAGCTTTTTAATCCTCAGGAATGGGCTGAACTTTTCAGGAAAGCAGGGGCAAAATATGTGGTGTTAACCAGTAAGCATCACGATGGATACTGTTTGTGGCCTGCCCCTTCTAGTAAGAATTGGAACAGTACTGAGATTGGTTCCAAGCGGGACTTGTTGGGAGACTTATCCGATGCAGTTCGAAAAGAAGGAATAAGAATGGGATACTATTACTCGCTTCATGATTGGTACGATAAAGATTATGCGCCGGCAGACCCAAAGGGACCGAGAAATATTAAAAAATATGTGGATGAGGTAATGATGCCTCAACTGAAAGACCTTGTTACAAAATATAAACCTGCATTGCTTTTTACTGATGGTGAATGGACAGCTCCTGCTGAAGATTTTCAAAGTCAGGAGTTTTTGTCATGGTTATATAACAACCCGGATGTTCCAAAAAATATTGTTACGAATGATAGATGGGGTACAGGAACACGTAGCAAACATGGTGGATACTTTACCACAGAATATGGGGAAGTTGATGTTGAGGGCACAGAACTTTCAGTGGGAAAACCCTGGGAAGAATGCCGCGGAATAGGGGCTTCGTTCGGCTTTAACAGGAATGAAAACATCGAGGATTACACCACCCGCCAACAGGCAGTACACCTGTTAATTGATATTGTTAGTCGTGGAGGTAACTTACTTTTAAATGTTGGCCCCACAGCTGATGGACGTATTCCTGTAATTATGCAAGATCGTTTGTTGGCTATTGGCAGTTGGCTAAAGGTGAATGGAGAAGCCATTTATGAGACCAGTAACTGGCTTGTAGATGGAGAAGGTCCCACTCCACGTGAAAAAAGTATTGCTCAGGCACATTCTGCCAGTGAAGCAGTTAGTTTCACAAATAAAGACATCAGGTTTACGCAGTCGAAAGATGGCAAAGCGGTATACGCAATTGCCTTGGGATTGCCTCAAAGTAAGTTAGTGTTAAGCTCAGTGAAGGTTAAAAATAAAAGAGGAGGTTCTATTGAATTATTAGGGTCTAAAGAAAAAATCTCATATACAGTAAACAAACGTGGTCAACTTACGATTAACATGCCTGGTTTGAATTTAAATGAATTGCCATGCGAACATGCTTATACATTTAAATTAACCGGATTTGATTTCACCCTTGCTTCAGCTAAATAATAAGATTGAATTAGAATATTTTAGATGAATTTAGAGTTGAAACCCGGATCGCTGGGATCATACATTTAAAGGAGCAGCTATAAAAGGGGATATATAAGAGCTAATTTGGATCGAGAGAACAAAGGTGATTATTAAAGGCTAAAGCCGAAGTTCCTGCTAATTGTTAAAACACCAAGCTAAAGCATGGTGTAAAAAATGAAATGGTGATTGAAAAAACGAGAGATGTTTTACACCGTGGCTTTAGCCCGGTGATTACAAATCAAATAAAAAACCAAGGCGCAACTATGTTTGCTGATTTGACAAGGCTGGCAACCATGCGCCGCAAGCATAAAATTGCAATAAATAGAAATACAATTGATCAACTAAGTTATATGCGGATGAAACAATACAGAACCAAAGTAAAAATAGTTACCGTACTTCTTATCTTAATAATCACATCCTGTTCTTCACCGACAGACTATACTCAATTTGTAAACCGGTTTATTGGTACTGGTGGAAATGGAGGAATAGTACCGGTAGCAGCCATGCCTTTTGGAATGGTTCAATTGGGACCTGATACCCGTACTTGTGCCTCTGGTTATCATTTTGATGATAAAACTCTTTTGGGGTTTAGCCATATTCATAAAAGTGGCGCGGGTTGTAGTGATTTTCTGGATATTTTATTTCTTCCATTGAATATAAACGCAAAAGCGGATACTGTAAACTCTCTAAGTCGAGCTCAATTTGAAACATCTCTATCTCATGAAAATGAAGATTCACAACCGGGATATTATGAAGTTGGACTTTACGATAACAGGGTAAATGTGGAATTGTCAGCTACTTTAAGGTGTGGTTTTCAGCGTTATAATTATTCTGAAACAGGAGAAAAATCCATTTTGCTTGATTTGGAACATGGCTCAGATTGCGCTTGCACAATTGTAACAGAAGAAAATGTTGATACAATACTAGTATCATCTTTCGAAATGGTAGATGATAGTACCATAAGAGGTAGCCGCATTTCAAGTGGTTTTGCACCGGAGCAACATGTATATTTTCACACCACTTTTTCGCAGCCAATTAAGAAGTGTGTCCTATATGTTGACAACCAGAAGGCTGATTGGAAAAACCAGTCTCATTGACCACCCTATAACGATTTGGTGTGACCACCATGAATTATCTGCTTGATATCAAACGGG
>JABMPH010000280.1 GCA_013203805.1 Bacteroidota bacterium
CATGAAGATGTTACAGAAAAATCAAGACCGGATTAAAAAATATTTTAATCATAAAGATATTAAATATGCAGCGTAAAAATATCTCATTTAATTCCCGTCGGGTTAATAATAACAAAAAAGAGCCATTAGTACGAGTTTGATTATTGTTGTTCTCTTTTTCAATATAGGAATCAGAAAAATGAGAAAAAAAACTAATATCCTTTCTTAATAATTGAAATGGAAAAATATCTTAGAAAAAGGAAAATTTGACAACTTCGATTTAAGTTCAAAAAAAAAATGTCTGTTATCTATTTAAAGATATTTAAATCGTAGCTAAACATTATTTCGTGCGTTCCATTATTGAACGCATTTAATTCGGAATAAGTTAGGTCGTAAGAATAACCGATAAGCATTTTTTCGCCAGCTTTAAATTGTGCTATAATACCATAAGAATCACCCAGGCGGAACATTCCTCCAAACCAAAATTTATCTTTAAACCCGAACAGAGCAGTAATATCTATAGTTACCGGAGCAATACGAACATACCTAAGCATTGAATAAGTTTTTAAATGAATATTTTGCCCCAGTTGAAATTTTCTGCCCCCAACAAAGTAAAAATGAATTTCCTCTTTTTGCACAGATTCTGTTAGATAATCGTTGCGACTTATTGAGTTTTTTATAAGGTTTGGTGCGGAAAAACCAAAGTAAGTATTATTCGAAAAAAGGTAAAAACCAACGCCAAAGTTAGGCAATAAATTTTTATAAATATCTTGTGAATAAATAGGATCCGGACTGATTGGATTCAACTCGGTAAGAGCAGCCCGATAGAAACTAACTCCACCTTTTAATCCCATTCCAAGTTTATAATCTTCGGAAACCTGAAAAAAACGAGAATAATCGAAATAAGCCCCGGTTTGTTTTTGAGGGCCCACTTTATCATTTAAAATTGAAAATCCGATTCCAACATTTTGCGTTTTTAACGGAGCATGGTACGAAAAGGATTTAGTAGTTGGAGCCCCGGGAAATGAAACCCACTGGTTTCTGGAAACTAGTAGCAATTTGCCTGTTTCCTGAGAACCTGCAAAGGCAGGATTAATAACAAGCAAATTATCTATGTATTGGGTGTACATAGGATCTTGCTGTGCAGAAGCATTTTTACGCCAGGTTATTATTGCCAGCGCAACAATTACAACACACAATATTTTTTTACTCGTTTTCATTCAATTACCTGTCTAAATAAATCGATCCTGCAATAGGCTTTTCTCCATTGCCAAGTTTTAATACATAAAAGTATGTTCCTGTTGGAAGATCTTTATCGCTCATTAAAAAACCTGTATTTGATTTGCCATCCCAAAATTGCGGTGTAGTACTAATCCCGTAATTTACCGCTTCATACACTTTATTTCCCCAGCGGTTTAAAATTATAAGCGAGTTTCCTTCATATTTCTCGATACCCATTATCTCAAAATAGTCGTTTATATCATCGCTGTTGGGTGAAAATGCATCCGGAATTAAAAAATCATTATGTAATACTTCTATATATACAATTGCATTGCTGCATTTTTGTGACGTATCGCAAATCTGATATTCAAAATCATCAGAGCCGGTAAATGTATTATTTGGAATATAATGGATTGTAAAATCGTTGTAATCTACATACGCCGTTCCGTTAAAAGGCAACCGTTGTATATTCAAACTAAATGGGTCGATATCATTATCAGGGTCAGTATCGTTGTTTAAAACTGATACTTTAATTTCTGTCCTAATTGAAGTGGTTTCGTAATCATTTTCTGCCACCGGGGGATCCAAAATTCCTGTAGTAGGATTTACCGGATTATCGATAAATTCAACCTTAACAGAATCTCTTGCAACACATCCAAATACATCAGTAATTTCTAAATAATAAATTCCGAATTCACTAACAACTGGGTTCGCAGTATTCTCTTCACTTTCAATCTTACCCGAAATAGTAGTCCAACTATATGAAATATCTTCACCGTAGCTTTCCAAACCATTTAATATTATCGATGAGTTTTTATCAATCAAAATATCGTCTCCGGCATCGGCTTCAATTGCCGCAACGGTAATTATTACTGAGTCTACTTCTGCTACACCAAGACTATTTGTTACAGTTAATTTAAAAACAGTTGAATTGCCAGGAATAAATACGGGAGTTGAACTGGTTGGATCATCTAAATTTTCAGAAGGCTCCCAAAAGAAAGTATATTTTTCTTCATCAGGTATTATACTACCTAAAGTATAAGGTTTGCAACTGCCAATGGTTGTATCTCTACCGGCAATATCACCAAGGTTATCCAACTTAATAACAACAAAATCTTTCGTAATAATTTCCGACAAACAATTATTCCCGTCAGTTGCTTGTGCAAATAGTTCGTATTTACCCTCGGTATCCCAATAATATTCTTCTGTTTTATTCAAATTGGAAGTAAAATAAGTTGTATTGTTGGCAGCATCAACATACCACCACGAGTACTTATAATCAGGTTGAACCGTTGCTTCAAACGAGTGAAAAGTATTCAAAGGAATAGTATCCTGGGCAAACGAAAGTTGCACCCAGAAAACCAGGGGAAGTAAAAATCCTATTTTAAAATACTTTCTCAAATTTCGTTATTTAAATTCTATTGCCGGTTTTGTTAGAACTGTAATTGTTCTTACTACATCGGTTCCGGATACTGCCATAATTTCTACCTGATCGGCTGTTAATGCACTAATCAACTTAATTTCGAAATCTATCAGTTGGCTTGCATTGTTCTCCCATAAATCGGAAACAGCAAAATCTATCTCTTTATCCGTTTCAACATTATCAATTTTTATTTGCGCATTTTGCTGGTCAGGAAGTATTACTCCATCCAATCCTACAAAATCGCCATTGGGATTTTCGATTGTAATTTGTGCCGATACCAAATTAGCATCGCCTGCATAAGTTACACGAAACAGACTTTGACTGTGTTCGGGAACCGAACCATCAATACCTCCCACCAAATCGGAACAAACCAATGTATTTGGGAATGAGGATGCAAATACCAAATCGCCCGGAGAAACAATTTCTATCTCCTGGCTTATGAATTCACTCAAACATCCATTTCCATCAACAACTTGAACAGAAAGTGTATATAATCCAACGAAGCCATCCCAAATAATTTCCGCATTGTTTCCAACAATCGAGGCTAAATTGGTTGATGTGCCATTTGCAGGTGTTACCAACCAGGTATATTTTGCATCATTTGATTCACCCGATTTTAGCTGAACCGAATAATCCTCAATTGCTCCTTGCGTAAATTTATTTTGGCTCCATCCGCCAAACGTGGTCAGAACTACTAGTAATATAAGCAGTAATCTCTTCATACAATTTATATCGTATTCTTAACTCTTCAGTAAACTCAATTTCAGGAATTGCAAATAAAGTACGCATGTGCGTTCCATTTTCAATTCCGGGTTTTACAGGTGCATTAAATTTATCGGTTACATTGGTAATTTCCACAATTACATCGGTGTTTTGTATTGGGTTGGCTGTAAACCACTCTTCGCTAATTTGCAACAACTGGTTGCTAAAACTTACCTTTTGCGATTGGTTTGTACCGTTCACACTAAACTCTACCACAATTGGGAAATAGGATGTCGAAAGTGGCTGACTATTATTGTCCAACACATTAAAAGGTAAACTATAACTGTTTCCCTCCACGTTAAAACATTCGGTACTTGCCGTTATTTCGAACTTGGAGAAACGATTGTTTGGTTCGACTTGCACTGCCATTGCTTTTTTGTTTGAACAACCCAAGGCATCCGATTCGGTTACCGTAAGAAAATAAAGCCCGGCAATATTCCATTGAATCCCCACTTCCGAAAAACCAGAATCGGTGATAAAATCATAATCACCCACATTACTTCCGACAGGAGGATTAGTACCTTTCAAAATCTCCCATGTATAATTGTTACCATCATTAAAATTAACCCTGTAATTTAACTGAGTACCTTCGTAAATTACATACTCCCCCTGGGCTGCCACAAATTGGGCAGCCAGGACGAATAGTATCATTATGAAAGAATTTTTTAATCGCATTATTCGTTATTAATAACCAATATTACCGGTAGCAGGACGGGCAGTAATAGTTTGATCTATTGTATCTGTATTTGTACTTACCACTATGTTACTATGTTCATCGGCACTTGCTGTTTCATCAAGATTAATTTCAATATCTCTGGCAGTTGTTCCTTCATCTACGATTCCATTTGCCACGATAACTTTAACAAAGAATTCATTACTTCCGGTTACGGTAAAAGTATTAACGCTGCCATCTGTATTTAATCCACTTGTATAAGCTCCTCCAACTGTTGTTGCCCATTCAGCTGTTACAGTACCAGTTGAGGTTTCATTAATTACAAAAACCGGATCCCAATCAGTACCTGTTATACCAGTTGCAGTCACTTTGTAATAGAATGTAACTGTACCATAATCATAATCGAAATCATTAGCATTTAAGGCTGTAACCGGATCTGCACCATTCCATGCAATATTAGTTACTGCAGGTGCACATGTTTCAAAAGTATTAGCCAAAGCAGCACCTGCATTATCTACATTTGCAATATCCATTTCAAACTGATTTATTGGTTGAACTGCTAAAACCTTATGGTTTGAACAAGTTCCATCATCTTCAACAACATGAACATAGTAGATATTACCTGTTGCTAAATTACTCCATGTTAAATCAATTGTATAAACAGCAGATGTTCCGCTAACAATTGTTCCGGCAATAAGAAGATTTGTACCTGAACCATCTGCAGCAACTGTAACAGTCCATGTATAAGTACTCCCAACATGGTCAGCAACTGAATATGTTTTTACCTCTCCAACTCCAGGATTTATTCCTGTCCCCTGTGCAAACAAATTTGAACTAATAGCAGTGAAAAGAACTGCTGCGAAAAGAAAAATAAATTTTTTCATAATGATTGTTTTTTAAATTTTGTAAATATTAAATGTTATTAAAATTCTAGTTTGTTATTATTTCACTTGTATCTGGTAAAGGATGAATAAGCACTGTTATATTGATTGTTCCACTTACACAACCCGTTGTGCTATTTCTCACGGTTAATAAAGCATTATAGGTAGCGGGAGTTCCGGCTGTAGGAACTGCTATATCAATAACTCCAACCGGCAGGGCTACATTTGTAACATCCACAAAACCCTCTCCTTCGGCAGCAACATCAAAATCGACGCTATATTGATCGGGACTGCCAGTGATTGCCGAATAAGCAAATGAAGCTAAAACATCGCCAAAGCAAACTTCTGCTTCGGTTGTAGAAAATGTAATGGTTGGAAGCGGATTAACCGTAACAGTTGCCGTACCACAACTTCCTAAAGTTATACAACCACCCTCCCCTCGTACATAAAATCTTGTGGTTGTAGTCAAGTTTACAACAAAAGTTGAGCTTGATGTAGTACCAATTTGAGTACCACCACAACTACCAGTATAAACTACCCATGCAATAGCATCATTTAAATTGCCTGAAATAGTTATTGTAACATCTTCATTACTACATATAGAATTAGATGAAAGAGATACTGTTGGAACATCAGGAGAAGAAACGGATCCGGTAACTGTTACATCACAAGTTGCTGTGTTACTATTTCCATCAACCACGGAAATGACCACAGTATGTGCAATGTCATTGCCAGAAACCAATTCGGTACCAGCCACCGGCAACTGCGTTACCGTTGGAGACCCACAATGACCCGTCCTAAAATATGTCTACACTAAAAAAGTAGATATGTATAAAAATGATGGAGTAACACGACGTTACAGCGAGGGTTTCAAACTCAAGATTTTATCCGA
>JABMPH010000281.1 GCA_013203805.1 Bacteroidota bacterium
CATCTGGAAGGTGAGGTGAAATTAAATGATGAATATTCTGAATATAAATGGGTTAAAATTGAAGATTTAGAAGAATTTGAACCAAAAATTAAAAATATACCTGAATCAGTAAATAAATTATTAAAACTTGGCAAGATAATAGGAGACGATGATTTAGATACAATTTAATAAGGAGTTTTGAAAAATGGAATTCACCCCCAGCCCCTCTTCCATTTTTCAAAACAAAAAAATCAAATACAATAATAGAAAACCCACCAAAAACGGAATAATATGGATAAATTTTTCAAAAATACGCAAGGCACGTTGCACTCTCACTCCGCTATCGCTCCGTTCGGCTCGCCTAACACAGTATATGCGGTTCGCTCGTTGCACTTCGCTCTCCCATATTTTGCTCCGTTTCACTACGCAAAACATCGCATATACTGAAACGTTAGACGACATGCATTTTTAACTTTTTTTATATTTTTTCACTCTGCTTTTAAAAAGGAATAAAATACAATTTTTCTTTTTTAAAGGAGGGGCGATAAGGTGTTTTCTCCATATCGTTTCGGAAACGATTTATTGACTTATTTAATGAAAAATCATAAAAAATTTGATATAGTACAAACATAATATTTTAAAAATATAACTTCAAAAATTGGAAACACAAACATGGCACTGTTAAATAAAACAATCAATGGCTATAAAATCACTGCCTTTATAAACAAGGGTGGCTTTGGTGCTGTTTACAAAGCTGAAAAAGATGGAAATAATTTTGCGATTAAAGTATTTCACGAAGAATATATTTTAAAAGAATTTAGAAAGCATGGCGAAAAAGATAATAGACTCCAAAGAGAAATTAATATAATGAAGTCTGTTTCGCATGAATATCTTGTAAATTATGTTGATGATTTTGTATTAGAAGATGAAACAGGGAAAAATTATTTTCTTGTCATGGAATTTGTTGATGGAACTAATCTAAGAGAAATACTAAGTAAAAGTGAAAAACTAGAAGAATCTAAAAGCATAGAAATATTCAAACAAATCCTTGAAGGATTGCAATATTTGCATAATATCAGAGGGGATAATAATGATGCTGGCATAATTCATAGAGATTTAAAGCCTGAAAATATTTTAATACAAGAAAATGGAAAAATTAAAATTGTAGACTTTGGAATATCTAAAGTGATTGATTTTACTTCTCTTACTAGTACAGGAGAAATTTTTGGAACAGGTCCATATATGTCTCCTGAACAAATTACAGATAGTAAGCATATCGATAAAAGAAGTGATTTATATAAGGCTGGTGTGATTTTATACGAAATGCTTACTGGGCTTTTCCCTTATGATTTTCAGTACCAACCTGAACTTATTGAAAAAATCAAAAATGATCCTCCAATTCCACCAAGAAGAAGAAACCTTTCGATAAGCAATCAGATAGAAAATTTAATTCTAAAGTTACTTGCTAAAAATCCATATCAAAGATTTGCAAAAGTTTCTGATATATTAAACTCAATAAAGTCTCTAACGAAAACAATAGAAATAAAGAAGTATGACTTATCTCCTAAATTTTATTTAAGACTTTATACAGATAAAACTGTTTTAGAAGAATTTACAAAGAGAAATAAAGAATTTGGGAATGTTGAATTTCCTGCAAATTTAGAGAATGTTCCTGCATGCAAAGGTTTACTAAAAAATATTCAGGAAGACAATAATATAAAAATTATTATTGATCCTGCTACAATTCGTTTAGCATATGATACATATACTGAAACAAAAGGGATTTGTGAACTACCATATGCTCCTAAAGATTTTCAAGTAATTACCCCGGAAAACTTAAAAGATTTTTCTGATCAAAAAATATATGTGCAACAAGTTTTGAATAAACAAATAGAATTAGGAGCAAATATTTTACTATCTCCTTTTCACTATACTCATAACTCTTCTCAAGGATATGGACCAGAAAGAAACCCTACCGAAGAGTGGTTTGATTTAGATTGTAAACTCGCGAAAGAGAGTATTGATTATAGAAATTATAATTATCCAAAGAAGCAAATTTATCTAGGAATTTGTTTAAGGGCAG
>JABMPH010000282.1 GCA_013203805.1 Bacteroidota bacterium
GGGGTACCCCAATGTTGTGAACTCTCTTTTTTATTTAATTTAAATGGTATACTTTTGGATTGAAACTCTGGTATACTTTTCAGTTGAAATAAACAAATTTATCTAATATTCCCATTATTATTTTCTTTGATATTAATTTAATTTATATTTTTCAATGTGAGTTACTACATACATATTTGCATTGAACCCACTTTATTTGATTGACTCATATTTTTATCCAACCATAATTCAAGATATTTAATATCATCGTTAGCAGGAATTTTCCATAAATATATTTTCCCTTCTTTCGCATTATCCAATTTTTCATTAAATTCTTGCTCATTCGTTGCAGCATAAATAAAAGCATATGAGTCTCCACTTTCCCTTAACGGCACTTCAAATTTTGCAAATCCTTTAGCATCTGTCTTAACCATTTTGGTTTTCCATGTTGAACTATTAATATCCAAATACGCAAAATATATTTGGGAATTAGGTATAGGGTTGCCATCATTTAAATCTTCAACATATTTAATTTTGATGTCTTTTGTTGCAATTTGGTCAGGATTTTGAGCTATCAGTTTATTAGATATCATAAACACAGATATCACTATTACAAGTAGAAATTTCACATTTTTCATATTTTAAAAGTTTATATCTAATATTTTGAGAATGATGTCAATCAGTTATTAAGCTTTCATCGAATATTCTCATTTAGCTGAAAATTAGGTAGGGATAGGTCATAAAGACTCTTTATATAAATATGTATTGTCATTTTAGTGAATCCCCTAACTATCTATTTGATTATTAGCATTTACATTAAATGCTTTTTATTCAAATTTGATTTTCCAAGCTATAATGTTGCTTATACAATTACCAGTTGAATCGACTATATATAAATACACCTGACTTTTACCTTTATATTTCTTATTTAATGGCAGAATTCTTATAGGAATTTTAACGCTTTGACTCTTTTTATCAACTGGCCATGTTTCGAATGTGTCACTCATTAATGTCTCAAATGAAGAAATATCACCTGAAAAAGACGGTAATGACATAGCACTTTTGTATTTTATCCCTGCCGCATCTTCCAATGAAACACAATTAAAAATTATATTGATTTTAGAGAATTCATCCCCAGGCAGAATCAGGACCGTGTCTTTCAAGGGTATTAATTGAAAAAGAGTGCCTTGTTTAATAGTTCCAATGGAAGTTACTTCTTCCCATTGTTTTGAATTTTGTGTATTGCATGAAAAAATACCGAAACAAAACAATAATAAATAGATTACAGCTTTCATGACATTTAATTTTTAGTTTATAATTAATCTGGATATCACAAGGGAATTGGGTAGTTATACAATTTACGAAATAATCAATTGAAATACAAGAAAACATGTACAATCTCACATCAAAACAAACAGGTTTTCTGCTGTATTTTTAAAAGTTTTTTGAGAAGGTATTTCCTGTGATGTGTGTTTAAAAAATGCCACTGAAAAAAGAGAGTAAAAGGTTGCCAGACAAGGTGACCTTTTATAAATCAATATGTGCTCAGATAGTCTAATTTAACTTGTATCTGGGATTTTCTTTCAATAGTTATTCCTAACCAATATAAGGTAGCATTAAGTGATGAAAAAACTTGGTATTTTGAAGATTCTCTATAAGCGTGCACAAATTCAACTGCTTTATTCATTTGTGCTGCCGAGGCAAGGATTGCAAATTTTTTAATGCCAGTTTCTTTTAAACCCTCATATACCAATTGACTACTGATTACAATTTCATTTGATGTCATTTTTATATCAGCATCTCTTATATCAATTAAAACAAGAAACTTATCCCTAAAAAAAGGATTTTGAACTAATCCTGAAATTATTGCTTCAATGCTCTGTTGGTTAAGGATTTTGGTGTGGGAAACTAAAGTTAATCCCAAACTTTCAATGATATGGAAATTCTCATTTGAATTCATCCCTTGTATATTGTTGGTTAATTTTAATTAAAGAAAGTAAATTTTCTTCAAATTAAGCACATGTTATTTTGAATGTGAAAAAATCAATAATAAGAAAAGGCAGTTCAATAACTGCCTTTCAAATGTTAACCCCCAAACACACAATGGTCGATTGACCATTATACCGTAAAGTTAGAGAATAATATACCTAATTCCAATAGGGAACATAAAATTGTTACTAGGGAAGCAAAATAGAAAAAAGGCAACTTTTGAATTGCCCTTTTTTAGGAGTGTGTATTTGCAAGGTGCTTTCAATATATAAATATGTAAGCACGTCAATTTAATAAACCAATTTACAATGATTTGTGGGAGAAAACAATATTGATAAGATTAAAAGTTTACTCAATATCTGCCTACCGAATTACAATCAATTCTAAAACACCTGGTCAAAAAAAATTCCAAAAAATATTTTTGCCATTTCTATATCAGTTTCAAAACTTTCATAAAATTGGAGTACCCCCCCTTGAATTTTAAGATAATTAATTTCAAGCTGATGATGAATTTTTTGTGTGAAGGTGGATGCTTCAAAAGTACTGCAAACACAGGTGTCGACGAGTACTAAACAATAGCCCCCGCCACCTTTGCTAAAATTGGGGCTACCCCCTGGGTCTTTTGTAAAAGATTCATTTCATGGGTAACCATTTAGTATTAATCTTAAAACTTATTATTATGGTAACTATTGTAGATTTTAAAGTTAGAATGAACAGTGACGGTGATCCATTTAATGTACTTATCGTTCAGGGCGGTATTGAGCTTGTTAAATCCAAAGAAACTGGCTTATTCTATGCCACCGCAAAACAGGCAAGTATTCCGTCAACCTTTGATGACAAAACTTGTCAGAGTTTAATTGGTCAGGAACTGGATGGAAGTGTTCAGAAAGTTGAATGTGAACCTTATGAATTCACCAATGAACAATCAGGTGAAGTTATGGAATTAAGCCATCGTTGGGTGTTTGTGAAAGAAAGTGAGGCTGTCAGTGAAGTTGTTAAAACTAGGCTGTTTGAAGAAGAACCTGAGTTGGTTTAACCAACAGAAAAGGAGGCTGAATTTGTCTCCTTTTTAAGTATTACACTCATTCCCAGGAATTATGCATATTAAAAACTTTCCAACCTTCCTCTTCTTTTGTCCAAAGTAAAGTATAACCAACCACCCATGGGTTTTGCTCAGGTATTACAATGTCTTTTCTTCTAAAAGTACCTATTGTTGTCATTAAAACCGTATTCTCATCAATTATATCATAAATTATAGGATCATATGTAATTATCTGTTTAACAGCATTAGGCTTGCTGAACCATTCTGCAAATTGATTCTTTGCAGTTTCAATACTTGGATATAAATGCCCGTTTCTTACATACTTAGCATCTTCTTTACTACTGAATATACTGAATACTTTTTCAGCATTTAACTCTGTAATACCATCATTAGAAAATTCAAATAATTGTTGAATCTCATTTATAATAGCTGCTTTCTGTTCTTCTGATAAATTAACTTTCATGACTGCTAATTTTTGGTGCAGTATACAAGTTACGAAATAACAGCCTCAAAAGCAATGACATACTATTAGGTAATCTTGATAGGTTCACCATGCTGAATATTAATTACTTGACATGGTGAATAAGAAAATATTGTACAATCGCACATCAATTAAAACAGTTTTCTGCTGTATTTTTACAAGTTTTTTGAGACGGTATTTCCTGTGATGTATGTTGAAAAATGCCATTTTAAAAATGGTAAAGGAAGGAGGTATTTGCCTCCTTTTTATTTTATTTAATGTATTGCTCACTGACCTATTATGGCAAAAGACTACCAAGTGCTGTCATAATATCCTGTGCATTGAAATTGCAATGACCACAACAATCAGATACAGGTATTTGTATTAAAAAAGCTGGGAATGGACTATTACTATTAACTTTTGAAAGATATTCAGTTTGATGTTCATAAAACGAAATATGATCATTTAGATTATGCATTGTTACTAATGGAGTAAACAATAATCCTGTAGTTTCAAAATATTCAGCAACATTTTGAGCTGCTGTTTCCCAGTCGTTTGTTTTTATCCTCTCAATCGTTAAGTTTAACTTTCTATCGTTATCGGAACCTAAATAAATCCTCTTTGGATATTTGTTATTGTAAGGATTTCCACCGAGTCTGCTGATTGCATCATTTGTTGCCTTAATGGGAAACCTTAAAACATCTAGTATAGTCATGACAACAGCTTCTGGATTATTTATATCTGCGGGTATGTTTGAACAATTCAAATATTGTAGGATTTTATTTCCTCCATTATGTAAATAATCATGCTGCAATACGCCAATAATTGCCTCTTGCAAAGATCCATTTTCCCAAGCGGATATTGTATTTTTTGAAAGCCGTTTTGGACTTCCCAGATTAATACTATTTATACTTGGACCAAAGAAATATTTGAACAATACGTGAGCATCCCCATAGTAATGCAGTTGGTCATAAAAATTGCCAATTGGGCAGCAAGTTGCTATTGCCGCATTAAAAAGACCTGGGTGTTGTTCTATAGTAAGCACTGTTATTAATCCTCCTTCTGAGGGACCAACCAGTATAATTGCCTCTGGTGGAGCATAACCTGGATTTGTAATAAAGAAATTTGTTATGGTTGTTCTAAGCAGAACAATATCCTCAATCCCTTCCAATACTACCAACCCATTTTCTCTGTAACTAGTAGATGCATACCCCATGTTTTGACTTAAAATAAAATCCTTAATGGGAATACCTGCGATTAAGTCATTAGGCAAAATAACAGATTTGTCTGCATCACGATATCCATGTGCATACACCAATAATACCTTTTGTGGGAGTACATTCCAAAAATCTGGTAACACAATTTCATACAGAGCACCACTGGGAAGCGTTCCATTCGTGGGTACACTTTCAAGTATTGCACTTTTTTCAGTGTTGAATTCAATAACATCACTTTCCAATGAGGCTTCCTGACATCCATTAAAGACTCCCATTGTTAGAATTCCCAATGTAATTAAGAGGAATTTACTTTTTAAATAATAAGCAGTTTTCATGACTTGTTAATTTTTGAGTTAAAATAATTAAAACTGAAACCCAGTTAAATCACAAAGTCATTGAGTAAAGAATTAAACATCATTGTTTAATCCATACAAGTTACGAAATTATTACTGAATAATAAACTCTAAGACATTGCAATACATACATCAGATATTACAGGTCTTTATGCTGTATTTTTTACTTACATTTTTCGAGAAGGTATTTCCTGTGATATGTGTTTAAAAAATGCCACTGAAAAATTGTGTAATAGAATAAGACTACCTCTTTTATTTATTATTTCTTCTGAATGTAGTTACAATTGTCCCTGTTGGAATTCTCCTTTCAAGAATAAGTGTATCGCTGGTGATATTATAAGTATAAATCAAGTCAATATTATGGTTCTGAATATTAAGTCCCAATGTTAAATATTTCCTGATGTTTTCCATGTTCCTTCATAAGTACCCATTGCTCCACTGCCTCTCATATTACTGATTTGTTTGAATTTGGAATCTTCCATTAAAAATAAGTCCCATACAGAACTAGCTTCTTTTAACTTCTTTTCAAACATAAATTCTCCCTCCACATTATTTCCAACGTTAAATTGAATTATATTCCATGTACCAATAAGGGCAGGATTCTGAGCATTTGAAAACATGAATATTCCACAGCAGTATAATAAAATAAATAAA
>JABMPH010000283.1 GCA_013203805.1 Bacteroidota bacterium
AATGCAATAGGGTTACGAATGAGATCGGTAGGACTGGAGTTACATCCAGAAAAGACAAAAATTGTTTACTGCCGTGATTATCATAGGAAAGGGAAATTTCAAATAGTCAAATTTGATTTTTTGGGTTATTCTTTTCAACCGCGAATGGCCAAATCAAAGAAAACAGGAAAACTGTTTCTTGGATATGACTGTGCAATAAGTATAAGTTCAAGAAAACGGATTGCAGATAAACTCGGAGAATTAGAGGTAGGGAAGCTTAGTTTTAAAAGCATTGTAGGAATCGCTCAATACTTGAATCCAATGATAAGAGGATGGGTAAATTACTATGGGCGTTTTAGAGGGTATGAACTATCGAAGGTATTTCAGTTGCTACGCAAACGTTTAGTACGATGGGCAAGGAAACGGTATAAACGATATAAAACAAGTCTAAATCGAGCTTACAGATGGCTAGAGAGGGTAAGGGTTCAATATCCTTATCTGTTTTATCATTGGCGGCTCGGGTTTTATTAATTTTTGTCGTAGATTTGTATAACAAGAGCCGTGTGAGGGGAGACTTTCAAGCACGGTTCTGTGAGAGGCTCGGGGTGAAATCCCCCTTGCCTACTCGACTTATATCGTTAACTTTTACAAGTTGAATGCCATTTTGGGTTGGTAAGGCCAGTTTTTTGATTCCTTCTATAGTACTGTTTAGTGCTAGGGTCTCAATGTCATTTTTATTTTCAAGACTAGTCGGGTTATCAACAGCTTTTTGTACTGCATTTTTCAGAAGTAATGGATCTATTGGCTTAAGCAAGTAGTCAATGGCACTTACCTGAAAGGCTTTTACAGCATATTGGTTGTAGGCAGTTACGAAAATCACCTTTGGTGCCGGCTCGTTTATTCCTTCAAGCACTTCAAATCCATTTCCATCAGGAAGATCAATATCTAGGAAGATTAGATCCGGCTTTAGCTTATTTATTAATTCCATAGATTCAGAAACTAAGGCAGAAGAGCCAATAATGTCAATATTGTCAACATACTTAGTAAGGAAATTAATTAGTGTTTTCTTACTGTGATCTTCGTCTTCTACAATAAATATTTTCACCTGTTTAATATTTTCTGTTTTCTGAAAATGCAAAAAACTTCTTGCACATTCAGGAACTCACATATTCTTTTTTAATCATGCACTGTGTGCTATTTATGATAATAAAGAACATTTTCGTTTCATCTATTTAGTTAATTCCAATAATCAAAAATACCTAATTGGTATGATTAATTCAACCCTTGTCCCTGTTGATAAACCATTTTCATCTTGCAAGTCATTAATAACAAAGAATTCATTGGTTGATTTTTTTGGAAATAGTGCCATTAATCTTTTTCTGGTAAGTTCTATTCCTTTTGATTTATGACCTGAGGAAACTTTTTTTGTCTTACCAGCAGCTTCTCTACCGATACCATCATCCTGTATGTAGCAGTACATATTATCTTTTTCAAGCGTAAATCTAATTTCAAGTTGCCCATTGGTTTTCTTTGGCCTTAACCCATGTTTTACAGCATTTTCAATAAATGGCTGAAGAATCATTGGAGGTAGTTGAATCTCTTCTGTTTCAATGTTTTCATCAACAATAACGTTAAATTGAAATTTATTGTTCAATCTAAGTTTTTCTATTTCTAGATTAAGTTCAGTTGCCTTAAGCTCATCTGTAAAGTTAACCCAACTAGCTGATGAACTATCGAGATAATAGCGCATTAAATGTGCAAATTTCGACAGGAATAACTCTGCTTCAAAGGAGTTATTTTCTGATATAAATGATTGTATTGAGTTTAACGCATTAAAAATGAAATGAGGATTCATTTGCAGCTGAAGTAAATCATGTTCAACTGTAAGGTTTTGTTGGATTAGTTCTGCTTTTTCTTTCTGTCTTCGTATTTTTGCACGATTTATTATTATTATTAATAGAACAATAAGTAATACGGCAACAGATATAATATAGACTTTATTCCACTTTTCCTGCTTTAGTATTTTCTCCTGTTGGTTAATGATTTTATTCTGACTTATGATCTGATTTTCTTTCAAAACTAAATTTAGCTTTCCTTCGATGGCAATAATTTGCTTTTGTTTTTGAGTATTGAAAATGGAATCTTTTAATAGACCATATTCTTTTAATGCTTCATGTGCACTGCGGTAATTTTGTAATCCTTCGAAAGATTTCCAAATACCTTCCATAGCATCTTTCTGAAAAACTACTGACTCCATATTGGAGGCATTCTCAAATGCTGCTTCATATGAATTTAATGATCTGGTATAATCTGATAGCTTATACCAGTAATTACCCAGATTGTAATTTGACATGTATAATTCTCTATTGATATCATTTTTATCTGCTAATTCGAATGCTTTATTAAGCCATAAAATTGCTTCTTTTTGATTGTTGCTGTTTAAGTGGTGTTTCCCCAAATAGTTAGCTGTCATAGCTAATAGCCCAGGTTTTTCAAATTGCTCGGATAAATTTCTTGCTTCTAAAAAACATCTTCCTGCCGAATCCTGCGATCCCAAATTCTCGAGGCAAAGAGCAATGTTAATCAAACCTCTAATCTGGCCTTCCACATCATTTGTTTTACGATAAACAATAAGTGAAGAATTATATAATTCAGAAGCCTTACTGTAATTATTGTCCTGGTAATATGTATTTCCAATATTTAAATATGCAACTCCTTTGAGGTAATTCATATTATTATCTGATGCAAGAATCAATGCTTCAGTAAAATATGAAATTGCTTTTTCTGTTGATCCAAGATCGAAGTAAAAATTTCCAAGATTAATTTGGTTAGCAATAATGGATCTGGTATTGTTGTCATTTTTCGATTCATCAATTGCATCCATGAAGTATTGAAGTGCTTTCTGAGTATTTCCTAGTTTTGCATGGCTTTTTGCCAGACTACCAATTAAATTAATAAATGACTTTTCAGGAAAAACCAATTTTGAAATTTCCAGAGCTTTCTGATAATACTCCAAAGACTTGGCGTAATCATCCTGATTTTGGTATAAGTTTCCAATATTTATTAAAGAACCTATAATCCCCTCAGCATCACTTTGTTCTTCTCTAATTTTAAGACTCTTTTTGTGATATTCAATGGCAAGGTCGTAATCCCCACTTTCACTATGGATTAAAGCAATATTATTAATAACGTTTGCCAATTCTTTGGTTTCTCCCATCTCATCAAAAAGCACCATGGATTTATTATAGTGATAAAGCGCATCAACATAATTTCTTCTAAAATAATCAGTGATACCTAGATACTTATTTGCGATTCCCAGTTCTTTTTTTTGACCAAGTTTTTCAGCAATTAAGAGTGCCTTAGTGGAATAGTCATCAGCAAGGTCATAATTTGATGTATAATTTGATTTTGCCAGATTAAGCAAAGCTTCTGCTTTTTCCAATTCAGGAAAGCTATCTATATTAACCACAGTATTCTGTGAAAAACAAATCAAGTTTGATATAGTTGTCAAAATGAAAAAAGAAGATATAATTACAAACTTCATTTCTATTAATTTTTCAGCAAAAGTAAGTTAACAAAATGTATCTACCAAATCGTAAGTATCTGTAAATATGTATTTTGAATATAATGAAGGGTGCAACAAGACCACTTATCAAAAATATCCAACCACTTATACATACACATTATCCTACCGTACATTTTAGCTTGATTCACCTTCTAATGCTATATACTTTTGACATCGGAAAACTAAAAAAATACCATTATGATTAATTCCATAATAACAAAAAAATCAAAAATATTAATTCTATTATTAAGTATTACAATATCTACAAATGCTCAGATATCAGTAAACACCACAGGAGATACTGCAAATATTTCAGCCATGCTGGATGTTAGTTCTACTGATAAAGGGATGCTAATACCAAGGATGACATCTGCCCAACGTGCAGCCATTTCTACACCTGCTGATGGCTTGTTAGTTTTTGACACTACAACCGATAGCTTCTGGTATTATAATGGTACGGCGGTTGAGTGGCAAAAGGTTGGGAATGCTGTTGCTGGTGCAACAGAGATTAATGAGTTAAGTGATGGGATTTTTGTTGGAAGCAGTTTGTTTATGGGAAATGGTTCAGGTATAAATAATAATAATATTTACAGTGATAATTTAGGAATAGGGCCAAATGCTCTTCATCTTAGTACAAGTGGAATTTGGAATACTGCAGTTGGTTCAGGTGCTCTTGAAGATAATACAACAGGTCATTCTAATACTGCAATTGGGTATGCTGTCCTCGCTGGAAATATAAATGGATATTATAATACTGCAATTGGAGCTTCATCTCTACAAAATAATACAACTGGATTCAGCAATGTATCTATAGGTTATAATTCATCAGCTAGCAATAATACAGGCAATTATAACATTGCTATAGGAGAAGGAGCAAATTTCTCCAACCAGGGAGGCAGTTATAATACTATCATTGGACAAAGTGCAGGAGGTAGGCTAGGTTCACACAGTAAAAGTGGCAACATATTCTTGGGCTATCTAGCCGGATATAACGAAATTGGAGACAATAAGCTCTACATAGAAAATTCCAATTCAGCAACTCCCCTTATTGGTGGCGACTTTGCAAGCGATTATGTTGATATAAATGGTGATTTAAACCTAAGTGGCTCAATAAAAATTGAAGGTGGAATTCCAGGGGCAAATAAAATACTTACCAGCGATGCTGATGGTAATGCCACTTGGGAGACAAATAATGCTGCCAGCGAAATAAACCATCTAAGTGATGCCATTTACGATGGAAGCAGTTTATTTTTGGGTGTAAGCGCAGGTGAAAGTGATAATGGTACAACTCAAAATGTTGGTGTTGGTAAATATGCGTTGCAGAATAATACCATTGGAATTATGAATACATCTACAGGAGTTTATGCATTGCAAACAAATACCAGCGGGCAAAATAATACAGCCTTTGGTAACTCAACATTAAAAAGTAACTCAGCAGGAAACTATAATACGGCAATGGGTTCAACTGCACTTCAAAACAATACAACTAGCGATAACACAGCATTTGGTTATGCTGCAATGATTACAAATACCTCGGGCTATAAAAATGTTGCTGTTGGTGTTAATGCCTTAAAACTTAATGTAAACGGTTTTTATAATGTTGCTGTTGGATATGAATCCTTAAAGTCTGTACAGTCTGGAACATACAATAGTGCTTTTGGAGCAAATTCTCTCTTCAATACCACAGGCAACAGAAATACTGGTAGTGGATTCTATAGTTTATACAGCAATACCACAGGAAGTTATAATACAGCTTTTGGTTACCGTAGCGGATACGAAAATACCACCGGAACTTACAATACTTTTCTTGGGTATAATGCCCGTGTAAATAATACTACAGCCAAAACTAATTCCACTGCCGTGGGAAACGATGCAATTATCACAGCATCAAATCAGGTGCGAATAGGTAATGCATCTGTTACAGATATTGGAGGTTATGCTGATTGGACAAATATAAGTGACAAACGATTTAAATATAATATTAGTGAAGATGTATCAGGATTGGATTTTATCATGAAACTACGTCCTGTTAGTTATAATCTGGATATCCAGAAAATAAATAACTTTCTAGGAGTTGAAATAGATGGTGTTGATACTGAATCGGTGACTAAAAAATCCAACATACGACAAAGTGGCTTCATTGCACAAGAAGTAGAGGAAGCTGCCAAAAAATTGGGATTTGATTTTAGTGGAATCGACACTCCTGAAAATGAAAATGATCATTATGGACTTAGATATGCACAATTTGTTGTGCCACTTGTTAAGGCAGTACAAGAACTTTCCGGCCACAATGATCAACTTGTTGAGATAGTAAGTGAGCAGCAAGAAGTGATTAATAAGTTAGAACAGGAAAATATCGAATTAAAAAAACTGCAGCAAGAAATTGAAGAAATAAAAGAAAGCATAAAAAAGCTTGAGAAATAGTCTTCAATAAAAGATTAAATCAAAAGGTAGGATGTTTGGTTTGCCCCACCGGATGTTCCGCATTAATGCGGAACCAAGGTGGGGTTATTTTACTTCTTTACAATTTATTAATAGTATTATCCCAAAAAACTTTGCAATGATGAAATTAATAGCACTTATAATAATTTTTTCGGGACTAAGTTTAAACACCCAAGCACAGGTAGCTGTAAATACTGATGGAAGTACAGCCAACTCTTCGGCTATGTTTGATATAAAAAGTACCGATAAAGGAATACTAATACCACGCCTTACAACTGATCAGCGCAATGCGATTACCAGTCCGGCAAACGGCCTGCTGGTTTATGATACCTGGACAGAAAGTTTTTGGTATTATAATGATCTTCATATGGAATGGCAGCAAGTTGGTAATGCTTCTGCAGGGGCAAAAGAGATAAATGGATTAACAGATGCTACCTATGATGGAAGTAGTCTTTATTTGGGATTTGATGCCGGAAAAAATGACGATGGTTCAAGCAACTCAAATATTAGTATTGGAAGAGAAACCTTAAAAGCCAATACAAGTGGTAATGCAAATGTGGCCACCGGTTATAGGGCAATGTACAGTAATATTAGTGGAGCTAATAATACATCCACCGGCACAAACTCACTCTATAAAAATACAACAGGTTTTGAAAATGTTGTTATTGGGAAAGGTACAATGTACAGCAATACAACCGGCTACTCAAATACTGCAATTGGCGTAAACACTATGTTTTCGAATACAACTGCAAAATATAATACCGCTAGTGGTTCGGGGGCAATGTACTCAAATACAACAGGAAATAATAATGTTGCTGATGGTTATCAGGCTTTGTACAGTAATACAACGGGTCATTCAAATATTGCGGTTGGGGCAAAAGCCTTAAAAAGTAATACTACCCTATCTAACTTAATTGCCATTGGCGATTCAGCTTTATATAATAATGGTACTGGAGCATCAGGCAACCTTGAAGCTAAGGAAAATGTTGCAATAGGCACAAAAGCACTTTAATCAAATACTACAGGTTATGGAAATGTTGCAGTAGGCACACAAGCACTTATCTACAATACTGTTGGACGCTATAATAATGCCTGTGGTAACACTGCACTTTATTATAATAATACAGGCTCTGATAATTCTGCACTTGGATACCATGCTCTTTTTCTAAACACAACAGGAAGTAACAATATTGCTTTGGGGTCATTTTCAATGCAACGCAATTATGAAGGAAATAGTAATATTGGCATCGGGGGACATGCACTCGGGCACAATACAACGGGAGGAAGTAATCTAGCTATTGGTTCTGGAGCTATGTACACAAATACATCTGGAGATAATAATACCGCAAGTGGGAATCAATCACTTTATTTAAATACTACAGGCAATTCAAACACAGCAATTGGGGCAAAAGCCTTATATAGTAATACAACTATTAGCAATCTTGTGGCCATAGGCGATTCAGCATTGTACAATAATGGTATTGGGGCTGCTCAATCATCTCATTCAAGATATAATACAGCAATTGGTTCAAAAAGTTTATATGCTAATACAATTGGTTCATATAATTCTGCTCTTGGATATTTTTCTTTAAATTCAAATGATACCGGCTCATACAATACTGCAGTTGGAACCTATGCACTACGAACTAATACTGGAGGACAACATAATACTGCAACTGGATATCAATCACTACATTCAAATATTACCGGCAATAATAATACTGCGTATGGAGCCATTTCTTTGGCTTCAAATAATACAGGCAGTTCAAATGTTGCAATTGGAACATATTCTCTATTGTTAAATACTACAGGGAATTCTAATATTGCCATTGGGAAAAACACATTAAATAAAAATACAATTGCCTCTAATAATGTTGCAATAGGCGACTCCGCTCTATACAACAATGGTACTGGGGCAACTTATTCATATCAATCAAGTTTTAATATTGCAGTTGGTTATGAAACTATGGGATCAAATACCACTGGTTATTCGAATACTGCCATAGGTGGATTTTCACTTTTCAAAAATACAATTGGTTTCAACAATATTGCTATAGGAAAAGAGTCACTTAGCTTCAATACCTCAGGTAGTTATAATACTGCAATGGGTACTGGTTCACTCCGTTATAATACTACAGGTGAATATAATACTGTATCTGGATACTATTCAATGAAAGAAAACACAACAGGAAATTATAATACTGCAATTGGGAATTCTGCACTATCAAATAATATAAGTGGAAATTATAATACTGTAAGTGGTAGTCTATCATTATTATTTAACACTAGTGGGTCTTCAAATACCGCAATTGGTTATTCTGCACTAAAGCTTAACACTACCCAAAGTGAATTAGTTGCAATTGGTGATTCAGCACTATTTAATAATGGCCAGGGAGCTTCACAATCTTATCACGGAACTCAAAATACTGCTGTTGGCTCAAATGCGCTTTATGCCAACACCACAGGTTACTATAATACTGTACAGGGCGATGATGCCCTCTACTCAAATACAACAGGTTACCGAAATACAGCGGTAGGCAGAAAGGCCCTGCAAAATAATACAACAGGAAACACAAATACCGCCATTGGAAACTACGCATATAATTCAGGTAATTACAATAACTCAACAGCCCTTGGTAACAATGCTTCCATTACTGCATCAAATCAGGTACGATTGGGTAATTCATCGGTAACTTCAATAGGTGGTTATTCCACTTGGGCAAATATTTCCGACCGACGCTTTAAAAGCAATATTAAGGAAGATGTTGAAGGATTAGATTTCATACTAAAACTACGACCTGTAAGTTACAACCTCAATGTTAAAAGTATAAATAAGTTTTTAGGTGTTGATAATGATAATGTTGACCAAAAGTCGGTTGACGAAAAAACCAACATCCGCCAAAGCGGTTTTATTGCACAAGAAGTAGAGGATTCCGCTCAGCAACTGGGCTACGACTTTAGTGGTGTTGATGTTCCTAAAAACAACAAAGACCATTATAGTTTACGATATGCCGAGTTTGTAGTGCCATTGGTAAAAGCCGTGCAGGAGCTAGCCAGCCGTAATGATCAACTTGTTGAGATGGTGGGGGAGCAGCAGAAGTTAATTGATGAATTACGTAGTGAGATTGAAAAATTAAAGAAATGACAGGTAATTAATAGTGAATAACACAAAGATTTTGGTATTATATATCCCGTATAAATTCATAAAGATCATCCTCAGGTTTTAGATTCAGTTTTTTCTTAATTCTGTACCTGGCGCTTTTAACGGTATTTGGTGAAAGGTTAAGAACCGAAGCTGCTTCCTTAATATTAAGATTAAGTTTTACCAGGGCGCAATGCCGTAAATCATGTGCATTTAGCGAAGCATTAATTGCTATTAAACTATCGTAAAAACCTTTGTTTACCTGTTCAAAATATAGCCTGAAAGTATCCCATTCCTTTTCATTGCGGATGTTCTTTTTTACAATGGATTTTAGCTTACGTAATTCCACCTTTACTTCCGGTTTTGCCTGTTTCGATATATCATCAACATCCTTTACCAGGCTATGTAGCATCTTATTTTTTTGCATCATATTAAGAGCATGGGTAGTCAACTGTTTTGACTTGTAATCAATTTCTATACTTAACTCTCTGGCAATCAATTCTTTTTTGTCCAGCTCCTGACGCATTAACATTGCTTCTTTTTCCTTGAGTTTAGCATTAGCTTCATAAAGTTGCTTCTCATTTTTTCTTTTAACTATAATTGTCCAGATAACGAAAACGGAAATGATAAGTAACACTAAAATTCCATAAATAAGTGTTTTTCTTATGAGGATTTGGTTCTTTTCTTTCTGGCGGAAAAGCTGAAGCTCGTTTTCTTTTTTTTCACTCTCATATTTGCTTTGTACCTCAATGAACTTTTCGTTGCTTTCTTTGTTAAAGATGCTATCATTAATTTCCTTAAACTTTTTGTGATAGATATAAGCTAATTTAAAATCCTGCATATTTTCATAATTACCAGCCAGAAGTTCATAAGCATCCAACAAGTCATTTAAATTTTCTGTTTGATTGCATATATCAATTGCTCTTATGGCATATTCTATCGATTTAATAGAATTGTCCATGTTGTAATTTAGTCGTGATAGCGAAACCAGGCAATTTGATAGCCCATGGTTATCTTCCAACTTTTCTTTAATTTCCAATGAATTTTGCAGATAAACTATTGCTTTAGTATATAGCCCTTCTTTATTATATACTTCACCCAAATTTGTATAACACATTGCAACATCCTGTTCAGAGTCAGTAATCTGAAAAGTCTCCAATGCTTTTTTATAATAATATACAGCGGTATCATTTTGTCCTGATTCAAAAGATGCTACGCCAATATTATTTAATAGTTGAGCTCTGGAAAAATCAAATTCTGGGCTATCAAGCATTAATAACGACTTTTTCCAATACTCAACAGCTCGTTTATAGTTTTGCTGATGGTAATATATTGTCCCAATGTTACCATAGATATTAACCATGCCTTCAAAAAAGTCTTGATTTTCAGGTTTGTTAATCTGCAATAGCTCGAAAATATCCAATGCTTTCTGATAGTAGTCAATAGCTTCAACAAATCTTCCCTGCATCGAAGATATGATACCTAATCTGTTATAACATTTCGCTAATTCAAGTTTATAAGATGTACTGCTGGTTTCAATAATACTTAATGCATCAGTTAAAAAGTTGATTGCTCTTTCGGGATTTGAATATGTTAACCGATCAACCAGATCGATTAACAAATTAATTTTTAAAGAATCGCTGTTTGTTGTATTTATTTTTTCAATTAACAAGTCTTCTTCATTGCAAAATACCGATGAAGAAACAATCAAAATAACTGTTAAAACAAAAAACGATTTAAGTATTGTGCTTTTCATCAACATTGAGTGTTGGTTCAGTGATAACAAATCTACTGATTTTATGCAAAAACTCGTCAACTCGCTAACCATCACTATAACAGACATATATTAATTACCATAAGTTCCATAGCATACCATATGAACCCGGTTTTTCCATTTTTAGCATACTAAATGCAGCGTATCAAAACTTGTTAGACGTACGATAGCTGAATAATTTAGCATCGCAAATTAACTGATAAATATATGATTACATACACACTAAACGACGTGCTGGTTATTCATTCACATAATATTATTAAATGTGGTGTTGTAAGTGTTTTCAACGAAAGCGGAATTTTGAAGAAGAAATTTAATATCGAAAATAAAGACTTCGTCTCATTTTTTCTGCCATCTCAGCCGGGGCATTACACAATTATTATAAATACCGAAGAGGAAGACAAGGTATTACAGGCTAATATTATTGAAAGCAAATCATCAACAAATAGAATTAATAGAAGAATAGCTGAAATAAAAGAGAATAAATGCCAAAGGTAGGAATTTGGTTTCACCTGCCTGAGTCTTAAAATAGTTGAGACAAAGGCAGGTTTTTAATTACCATGCTTAAATTTTGATAATTATTAAACCCTTATAAAATGAAAAAACTACTATTAAATTTGTTTCTGTTACTTATCACGTTTTCGGCTATCTCGCAAATATCAGTAAATACTGATGGAAGTACCGCAAACCCATCGGCCATGCTTGATGTAAAATCCACTTCAAAAGGAATACTGGTACCACGGATGTCAACTACCCAGCGTGGTAATATTTCATCTCCGGCCACAGGATTATTAGTGTTCGACACTGATGAAAATAAATTTTATTATTACGATTTCAGCAGTTGGACAAAAATTGAAAGCGGCATAACGAACTGGGATCTTGCAAGCAATAAACTAACGGTTTCCGATACTAATTATAGCATTGGAATTGGTACTACAACCCCAACTGGAAAGTTTGAGGTTAGTACTGTAAAACATGATGGCTCATATGGTAGTGACCTGTGTAGTGGAGGTACCGTAACTGCCTCCTCATCTTATACTACTTACATAGCTGAGAGGTCGGTTGATGATAACAATTCAACCGAATGGCTATGTAATAATGCTCTGCCATCAACTTTACAATATGACCTTGGTTCAGGTAACAGTAAACGGATAGCAAAATACCGGGTTTATTATTCTCACCCGTCTTCGTACGATCATTCACCAAAAGACTGGACTTTTCAATCGTCGGATGATGGTAGCTCATGGACAACTTTGGATACTCAAACATCTCAGGATTGGACAGCAGATGGTTGGAAAGACTATACATTTTCAAATACTACGGAGTACCAATATTATAGAATCAATATTAGTGATAATAAAGGTGCTGATAACAATGTTCAGATAAATGAGCTGGAAATAATGGAGGAAAGTTTAAGCAGTCATACTACTCTTTTTGTCAAGAGTAATCAGGTTGGTGTTGGTACTTCAAGTCCATCAGCAACATTAGATATTGTAGGCACAATGCAGTTAACAGATGGTAATGAAGGCGATGGAAAAATTCTGGTTTCAGATGCCTCGGGAAATGCCACATGGGCAGATGGAGCAAATGTAAATGCAGGTGGATGGACAGTAAATGGAAATTATATTTTCAATACAAGTGATAGTGTTGGGATTGGTACTTCAACGCCTGATGCAACTTTAACTGTTAATGGGAGAATATCTCAAACTGGTACAGGTTCCTCCGTATACCTTGGTGAAAATGCAGGAAAAAATAATACTATTGGTGAGCAAAATTGTGCAAATGGGTATCAGGCTCTATACTCCAATACAACTGGAAGTTGGCTTACGGCAGTTGGTACTAGCTCTCTTTATTCCAATGTAACTGGAAATTTTAACACAGCAAATGGGTGCAATGCACTACTCGCTAATACAAGCGGTAATTCAAACACGGCAAATGGGTACAATGCACTATTCTATAACACAAGTGGCAATTCAAACACAGCAAACGGTACTTATGCTCTTTATTCAAACACTACTGGTAAATATAATGTAGCAGTTGGGCTTAACTCACTTGGTAGTAGCACAACATCTCATTCAAATGTTGCAGTTGGTACAAGTACTTTGCTTTACAATTCAACCATTAGCAACCTTGTAGCCATCGGTGACTCAGCACTTTATAATAATGGTAGTGGTGCAACCGGAGATCAGGGTACAGGTAATACTGCAGTTGGCTCAAAATCAATGTACAATAATACAACAGGTGCTTGGAATACAGTTGTTGGTTATCAAGCACTATATAGTGGTAATATTAGTACAAGAAATTGTGCTATAGGTTACAAGGCGTTATTTAGTAATACTTCTGGGGATTACAATGTTGCAATAGGTGATCAAGCCTTAATGTCATTTACAGGTGGTAGAAGAAATACTGCTGTTGGCACATGTGCTCTTCAATACAATGTTTCAGGACAAAGAAACACAGCAATTGGTGCTTTTTCTATGAATTATGGAGCCAGTGGTGATGATAATGTGGCAGTAGGAAAGGATGCTCTAAGTAAAAATACAGGAGATTATAATGTTGCAGTAGGTTCCGGAACATTATTTGAGAACACTATCGGTGAGGAAAATGCAGCTTTTGGTACATTTTCTTTGGCTGAAAATACAAGTGGTGTTTCAAATACTTCTTCCGGGTATTTTGTAATGAGATATAATACAATCGGAAGTCATAATTCAGGGATGGGAAGTTATTCTTTAACATCAAATACAACAGGTAATAACAATACCGCATCAGGCGATAGTGCCCTATATTCTAATATTTCAGGTAATGAAAACTGTGCATTCGGAATAAGGTCTCTAAGAAACAGCACAGGATCATATAACACAGCTGTTGGAACAAGGGCTGCATATTCAAACTCATCAGGAGAAGCAAATGTTGCCATTGGACCAAATGCAATGTACCAAAACACTACAGGTAACAGTAATACAGCTATTGGCAACTGGGCAGGCCCAACATCTGGCAATACAGGGCTGAGTAATACTACTGCATTAGGCAATTATGCCTCTGTCACAGCCAGCAACACCATCCACATTGGAAATACAGCAGTTACAGAAATTGCCGGGAAAGTGGCATGGAGTACATATTCTGATGCCCGGTTTAAGAAGAACATTAAGAGTAATGTGCCCGGTTTGGATTTTATTATGGAACTTAAGCCTGTAACATATAACTGGGATATTAATAAACTTGATGAATTTTTGAACATAGAAAATATTGATTCTTATCCTGAAGATGGTGAAGCAAAACACATGCAGGAGAATATTCAATATACGGGTTTTCTTGCCCAGGAAGTTGAGGTGTCGGCTCAAAATCTTGGTTATGAATTCAGTGGAGTAGTGCATCCGCAAAACAAAAACTCGATATACTCAATTCGGTATGCAGAGTTTGTAGTACCACTAGTTAAAGCTGTGCAGGAACTTGCCAACCGCAATGACAAACTTGTTGATATGATAGGTGAGCAGCAGCAAATGATTGATTTACAAAAGCAATTGTTAGATAAGCAAATCAGAACTCTTGAAATGCTTATTAAAAAGATAGAATCACTAGAAAATTCAAAATAAAAGTTCAAAAAGTAGCATATTTTGTATTACCCCGTCCCTTTTAGCCACATGCCTACACTGAACCAACAACGATATTCGGAAGGAATGGACGGCGGTTATTATTTGCTCTAATATTTAGCACAGTTCATTAATCATTATTTTGAGTTGTTAGTTTTTTCATATTTTTAGACTCCCAAAAAGAAATAAAAATGAAAAACCTAATTCGAGTTTTTATTGTTGATGACCATGAAATATTCAGAAATGGTCTTAAGCTGGTTTTCAGTAAAAACAAGGAAATTGAAATTGTTGGTGAGGCGGGGGTATGGATAGGATTTTGAATGGTATCGGTAGTTCTATCACCAAAATCCCAATAGTAAGAGTCGGCATCAACAGAAGTATCAGTAAAATATACCGTATTCTCATTTTAAGTCATTTCAAATCCTGCTTCAGGAATATTGCCATTTAGGTTCCAGAGGTTAGGGTTACTAAATACTAGCTGATCGGCAATCTTTTGCAAATAAAGAGCATCTGGTGGGGATAATCCACCGGTATATGATAACCCTTCGGGAGATTTCTGAAACATGACCGAGTAATATACACATGCAGCCAAATAATGGCCTGCCAGGCTGGGATGACTTTCATCGTGGGTCAAAAAGTTCGATAGGGTCACCATTGGGTATGGACAGTTCCCAGGCTGCTCCAGTAGGAGCAACGATACAGGATAATGTATCTGCCAGCCTTAAATACTCGGTAGTTAATGAGTCTTACATATGCGAATAGTCATCATATTCAATTGAGCAGTAGGTATTAATGCAATGCTGGCCTCCTTGTTTTTTGCCACATATTAGCTGCATAATGGTTTTTGTACAATTGTAATTATTTTTAATTAATGAGTCCAAAGTTTTAGCTCCTGAGTACATATATGTGTCTCTGTAGTAATCAATAACTGCAAAAAGGCTATGCTCCTGTAGTACTACAAAATCCCAATTTAACGAGTTGATGAGTGCTCTGGAAAAGGGGTTAAACAAATGTCCATTCGAAAGGTGTGCCAATGTACAACCTCCCGGAGTATTCGATTCAAAATAAATTGTGTCGCCATTTGAAAGTGCAAGGTTAGCTGTAAGTTGAGGAAGATTATAGAAATTTTATTTTCAAGCTTGGCCGCTTGAAACAGGGGTAGTCTTTTTATTCTAGCATAATCGAATTCTATCATTTTCATGATCTGAATTTTTGGATCATTATGGAATCCAAAATTATCAATTATTACACAAAATTAATTCAATTGGGGTAATGTTTTCACAAACAGAATTGCTACTTTTTAAATTCCTTAGGTTTCTTTAACGCAAATGTCCTCGAAATATTAAAGCCAAAATGGATATCTCCATCCAGCCAGTTTCCGGTGGTTTTTGGGATGAAGTGCTGTTCTACAATTCCCTGAGAGTTTGTGAAAAACAGTTGGAAAACATGTCCTCCGGTTTCAATGTCAAATCCTATTGTAAATGAATTGTAATAATCCTTAGCAGTTTGCTCAGATAAGATATAGTAATACTCAAGGTTAAGGCTGACCCTTTTTGTTAGCTTGAACCTACCTCCAGCCCCAAGAGCCCAAACATCATTATCATCAATTTTTTTCTCCACTAGATTGCGATGAATATAAGTGGGAGTTAACTGTAATGAAATAGCACTACTTAATTTACGGGCAATTAATAGTTGATTTGTAAATGATAGTCGTGATGAAAATTTTATGGTTCTGCTTGTATCTATCGACTTTAAACTGTTTATTCCAATATTGCCAAAATAGCTTATTGTAAAAGGCATATTTATTTCACCTTTGCTCTGTCTTATCATTCTTACTTTAACAGACCCATCATATGTTTTTTCAAGAGTCGATCGGCCATAGCCAATGGTAAGCCAGTCAGTAATTCCATATTGCAAGCCTAATCTTAAAGTTGCCTGATCAAGACCGAAAAACTCGTAAGCACCCCCATTTAGCCTTCCAAAATGATGTTGTATATCAAAGATAAGATTTCCGTTTGCAGGACTCTCTATAGATTGCCCCAGGGATATTCTTGTTGTTTTAAAAGTAGCATGAGTATAATCGGTTGTTGGCTTTTCATTATCAAAAAGACCCATTAAATCATCTTGTGCTTTAACAGAAAATGACAATGCAATTAGTAATGTAAAAAGTGATATTAAGCTTAAACTCTTTTTCATCGTAAAATTATTTGGTTGATTATTTATTAAACGGCATTAGCATTACATCTATACTAATTTCAATTTCTTCTGCAATTTTTCCGGTTACTGCTCCCGGGATACTAATATTGTAATCGGCAATTGCAATATCAAACTTAGCCATTCCATGTATTCCTTCTTTTGATACTTCGAATGTGCCTTTTTCCTTTACATCCTTTGTGATACCATGAATTGTTAGCTTCCCCTCAATAGCCACATCATAAGTTCCATGTTTTGTGAAATCAATTTCCTTAACATTTACTACTTTTCCTTTAAATGTTGAATTAGGGTAACTATCACTCTCAACATAATTCTCATTAAAATGCTCCTGCATTAAAGCCTTTTCGAAAACAAACGATTTCATAAGTACCTTAAAAACCATATCTCCTGATTCGGTGTTTAATGCCGAGTTAACTTGATTATTATGAGCTTCTATTTTTTCCAGCGGACCATCAGAATAGAATGAAATATTTCCACTTTTTGTGATAAATTGCTGAGCATTTGATTGAAAAAGGAATGCCAAGATTGTAATTATGGTAAGTAATGTGTTTTTCATGGTATTAGATTGTTAATAGTATTGAATAGTTCTTTTTTGTAATAGCAAATTTTATGTATTAACCTGATATTTTTAATTGTTGTTATTTATTATTGAGCATTGTTCGAGTATAACATCTGTATCATTATATCCTGAGCAGTATCCTTTAATGGTAACTTTTTCAGACAGGCTTATATTATTGGCTTTTTCGTTATGTGAAGGTAGCATTGTACATCTAATACCCTCATCACCAAACAACCCTGAGTCAAAAGCGAAGACAATTACCGCTAACGAATCATTTTTTTCAATGGAGGTGGGAACACCAACAATTTGAAGTACTTTACCAGTATAGTTTTCTAATTCATTGTTATTTCCATTAGTGTAATGCTGGTAACAATCTGTTGCCGAAATAATATAATCAGGTGTTGCTTTTTCTATATCATCATGTGGTTTGTTATAAATAAAAAACCAGGCATAGGTTAACCCAACACAGGCAACAATAATGGCAAATCCTATTACTTTTAACCAATTCTTCATGATAGTGTTTTTTAGTTATTTGGAGTACCGGCTGCTACCCAGGCCTCAATTTTTTTTATAGTACACTCATCAAGTTTTGCACCATTTTTTGGCATAGGCGACCAACCTGAACGGTGATTAATAACACCAATTAAACTACCATTTTGTGCGGCAACAACTATATCGGCATAGTTTGTTAAGCTCAGGTTTCCTGAAGGTGCTGAACCACTATGGCACACCGTACAATTCGCATCTATCACAGTAAGCACATCTTGTGCAAAGGTTACATTTAGTGTATCACAGGTGGGGGGTTGTGGATATAGGTCTTCAATATTATCATAGGTACAAGAATTCAATAGTATTATTGTAGTCATCCCAAAAAAGAAAAATACATATTTGAGTAATTTAGCTTTCATAAACTTTTGATTTTCATTAATTAAAGACTGCGTTCTTTTAGTAATATTTTTTGTTATTAGTCATATATTACGACTTATCCTTACAAAACAACTAAACTAATACATTTTGCAATATCGGCATCAAAACATAATTTGATGATTCCTAATTATGCAAAAATAATTTTAAAAGTTATCAATAGCCTGTGTAATAACACATTAACAAAAGATTAACATTATCTAGTCTTTTTACATGGTTGTTGGAATAATATAACAAAGTAGATTGTCTAACTAGTGAATATAATATTTAAAAATAAAAATCATGAAAAAGGTATCAATAGTAATTGTAGCATTAATCATATATGCTGTAGGGTTTTCTCAAAGTGAATCACGCGAAAAAACAAGAAATGAAGTACACAACTATTTAGAAAAAAATGTATTTCCTCTTATTGAAAAACAGCAAAAAGACTATTTAAAAAAGCTATCTAGTTCTGAAAATGAGGAATTAGTAGCAATAAAAGAAAACCTAATAACAGGTCGAAATGAATTTTCAAGAGGCAATAAAAAGGGAAAAGGTAGAGGAAACTACAATCAACAAGGCAATGGACCTGATTGCCCCAATGGAAATGCTTACGGAGAAGTTATTAAAAGAATTACGGATGCTCATCCAAAACAGAATGATGCCTATAAGAATTTCATAGATGCTAAAAAACAAAAATGGATGAGTGATATAAAGGAATTGCACAGTATCAATGGGATTAGTGGTATGAATGGAAAGTCTGGTGATATGAGTAAGGATATGTTGTTCAACAAAATATCCAATCCCGAATGGCTTTTACTTTGGGATTCCTCAAAGTCATTCAATATGCCCCATAGATATAACAAATCTGAGAATAGATCAAATCACAAAGGCAGAAGAATGTCGGGAAAGATGAATAATTCACAAAATAGAGGAGGGGCAATGGCCAATATATCAACTGACAATTTTGATGTAATTGCAAAAGAGCGTATTATCTTTGACAAGCAACTTAGTGCCGAAGAAAAAGAAATTATTGAAACCGCACGACAAAAGCGAATGGTAAGAGAAGCAATGTTTAAAAGTTGGCATGAAAGTGAGGATTTTGTACCCGGCAAACGAGCTAATGATCCAAATTTTGATGGAATGCGTGAGGATATGCGTAACAGCATGATGGAAGTTAAAGAAATTGCCAATGTGCATAATGATGAGCTATTGATTAGTTTGGAAACCATTAATAGTAATTCTGGTAATCAGAGGAACAAAGGAGAAAGTAGGATGAAAAATCAATGTGAAAATCCATGTGGACATATGGGAATGAAAAGAGGGAATAAACATGGTTCGATAACTCCTGTTGCCTTTCTTTTATTTGATCCTGAAAAAGAACAGGAATCAGTTTTGATTGAGGATGTAGTTAAAGTAAATATTTATCCAAATCCAATTGTACAAAATGCAATAATTGCTATAACTGGTGCTGTGGATAAAAATGTTCAGATTACTCTTTTATCAAAGGATGGAGAAACTATACGAGACCTCTACAATTCGCGAAATATGGAAGAAATACTTGAAGTTACTTTTAGCGTTAAAGATTTAAGTAATGATATTTATCTGGTAAAGGTATCACATGGTCTTAACGAAATTACCCGTAAAATCGTAGTTGCCAATAACTAATCGAAATAATATTAGTTTAATCAAACTAATTGTTGGTTTTTACCCTCTAGGAATTAAAATTCTTAGGGGGTTATTTTTTCTCCCATAGATATTCCAACGCTACAGCTCGTGGCTCACAGCCATCAGTTATAGCTATTACAGCAAGCTTATTCAACTCTTTAATTAAGTAGTATTCTCCTTCAGCGCTGCAGTCTGCATCAGAAGAAATAATCATAATATTTTCCACAAGATTAAATTCAGCATGTGAGTTAGTGTGTCCTTCAACTGTGTCGAGCAATATCCAGTCGTATGAATTATCGGTATTAAATCGCAACTCAACGTTGTATTGAACACTTTGGTAATCTGTTTGTAATACCGTCCATGAGCCATAAATGTCCGGCGTTTGAACACTATCATCATCTTTTTTACATGATCCGGTTATTAATAAAATGGATAGTAATGAAATAAGTGGAAATAGATATGTTTTCATTTTTATTAGGTTTGAAAGCAATAAATTTATTTTTGAGTAAACTATTTGCTAATTAGGCAAATATAAAACAATTTGTTTACTTTTCTGTTTCTCCAAAAATCTTCACATCAATCAATCCGGACGAAGTTACTACACCTCGGTACATTCCGGGAGTATTGAAAGTCATTGTATAATTTCCTTCATGGTCAACAGCGATTATCCCACCACTTCCACCAATATTTTTGAGCTTGTCAAGAATTACATAATCTGCAGCTTCTTTTAAAGGTAATTCCTTGTATTTCATAAGTGCACTTATGTCATATGCAACGACATTTCTGATGAAAAACTCACCATGACCCGTTGCCGATACTGCACAGGTATTGTTATCAGCGTAAGTTCCTGCACCAATTATTGGTGAATCGCCCACACGGCCTTTCATTTTATAGGTCATTCCACCGGTTGAGGTTCCCGCTGCAAGGTTGCCATAACTATCCAGAGCCACAGCACCAACTGTGCCGTATTTCTTAATTTCATTTTCGGCCTTTGCTTTTTTGTAGCTTTTCCAACGATCCTCCGTAAAGAAATAGCTGCTATCAACTATTTCAAGGCCTTGTTTGCTGGCGAAACTATCTGCTCCATCTCCTGTAAGTAGAACATGTTTGGAATTTTCCATCACTGCTCTCGCTGCAAGTATTGGGTTTTTAATTGTGTGAACACCTGCCACAGCACCCGCTTCTGTTGATCTTCCATCCATTATGGAAGCATCCATCTCAACTATGCCCTCTTCAGAAAAAACAGCTCCTTTTCCGGCATTGAATAATGGTGAATTTTCCATTATCAAAATTGCTTCTGTAATAGCATCTAGACTGCTTCCACCGGTTTTAAGGATATTCTCTCCGGCTAATAATGCTTCATTTAGCTTATTAAGATATGCTTCTTCCTTTTCAGGAGAAAGATTTTCCCTTAAAATAGTTCCTGCTCCACCATGAATTACCAATACAAATTCTGGTTTCGTTTTCTTTTCAGAATAATTACTATTGCATGAAATCATTGCTAATAATGTAACAAACAATATAAATCCCAGATTTTTCATATTCGTTTTTTATTTAGAAATAATACCTGAAATGGCACTTTTAATATCAACTAGGCCAAACATATCAGCCGAGGTAATCAGAATAACAATCACTATTACCCACTTAACAAAAACCACACCCTTTGAAACTGCAAGCCGGGAAGCAATTAACGCACCAATTACACCACCAATTGCCAGTAGCAATCCATATTTCCAGTTAACCTGATTATACCACAAAAAAATTATGAGAGTAAACGGGGCATACATCAACACAACAAATACTTTTATTGCATTGGCTTTAATTAGGTCAAAGCCGGCGCAACCGACAATTCCAGCCAGTAGAAAATAACCAACACCCATATGTATAAATCCTCCGTAAATTCCAATAAAAAAGAATATTACATAAGTCGACCATGTAAGTGGTTTCTCGCTGATATTCGATCTGCCATAAATAAATTTTTGCGGCTTGTACAGAATGAAAACTAGCATTATCAGCATAATTACACCGATTGCCTTTTCAAAAATATCTTCACGGATATCAACTGCAAACCAAGCCCCAAGTAGGGAGCCTAATACTGCTGGAATGGATAACAGCAAGGCTTTTCGGGTTTCGAGTACTTTTTGCTGTCTAAAGCTTGTAGTGGCAGTGAGAGTTTGAATTGTAATCATAACTCTATTGGTTCCATTGGCCATTGATGCTGGCAAACCAAGCATCATAAGTACCGAAAGGGAGATAATACTACCTCCACCTGCCAAGGTGTTAATGAAACCAACTAATAGCCCTGCGGTGATAAGGGTAATTATTTCAACCAAAACAAATTTATTTGATTAGATTAATCTTTTTTCTTTAATGCATCCCAACCCTGGGCTTTCAGCTCAATTGATGTATCATCATTTGTTATAAGTCGTTCTCCTTCCGATACATCGGTCATATATCCAATAATAGAGATGCTCTCTAGATTATTAACTTTCTCGTAATCATTTTGATCAACTGTAAAAAGTAATTCATAGTCTTCACCTCCATTCAATGCTGCAACTGTTGGTACTATATTAAACTCTTTTGCAAGATCGAATGTGGTTTGATCGATTGGGATTTTTTCCTCCGAGATAACACAACCGTTACTAGATGCTTTGCAAAGATGCATAACATCTGATGCAAGTCCGTCACTTATATCAATCATAGAAGTAGGAACAATTTTCTCTTTTGCGAGCAGATCAACTATATCAGTTCGGGCTTCAGGCTTTAATTGACGCTGAAGCAGATAATCATGTTGGGTTAAATCAGGCTGAATATCAGGGTTAGCCTGAAATGCTTTTTTTTCTCTTTCCAGAATAAGTAGTCCCATATATGCACCACCAAGATCACCGGAAACACAAATCAAATCATGTACTTTTGCTCCTTTTCGGTATACAACTTTGTCTTTTTCTACCTCACCAATAATTGTGCCTGATATAACAAGTCCCGAGGCGCTCGATGTTGTATCTCCACCAATTAAATCTACACCATAAACTTCGCATGCTTTTCTAATTCCAACATAAATTTCTTCAATCGCTTCAACAGAAAACTTTGCTCCCACACCAATTCCAATAAGAAGTTGTTTGGGCTTACCATTCATAGCAGCTATATCAGAGAAATTAACTACTGCCGCTTTATAACCAAGATGTTTCAATGGAGTGTACATTATATCAAAATGAACACCTTCCAGAAGTAAGTCTTTCGAAACCAGTGTTAACATATTGTTTTTGGGCTTAATAACTGCAGCATCGTCACCAATCCCAAACAAAGTAGTCTTGTTTATTGTTTTAATGTCGGCAGTTATCTTATCAATTAGGCCAAATTCCCCCAACTCCGAGAGAGGAGTTAATTGTGTGTTTGAATCATCCATCAATGTTAATTTTATGCAAAAATACTTGAATTATTTTAACACAATAATATTTAGATTTTGTAACCTGTTAATGGAAAAATTTATAGTTTCACACTCTCTTAAGGATCGCATATAAAACTAATTATTATGATAGATTTAAAATTTGACTACTCCAATGCGTTGGATACTATAAATCAACAGGATGTAATTGATTTCCAGAAAGAAATAAACCAACATTATAGCTCCCTTAAAGCTAAAACAGGAAAAGGAAATGACTTCTTGGGATGGTTGAATCTGCCAAGTGAAATCAATGAAACTTTAATAAACAGAATTGAAGAACTGGCGGAAGAAATTAGAATTAAGTCGAAAATATTCGTAGTAATCGGAATTGGAGGCTCTTATCTTGGCGCAAGAGCAGTAATTGAGGCTTTATCGCACTCGTTTGCGCATCTTAATAAAAGGGATGGAAATCCAATTGTATTATATGCTGGTCAAAATATTAGTGAAGACTATACTTCAGAGCTACTGACATTACTTGATGATAATGATTATTCATTGGCAGTTATTTCAAAATCAGGTACTACTACTGAGCCGGCAATTGCTTTTAGATTATTGAAAAACCATCTGGAAAGTAAATATGGCAAACTTGATGCAAAGGATAGGATTATTGCAATTACAGATAAAGAAAAAGGTGCCTTGAAACAGTTAGCCGATGAGGAAGGCTACCAAACTTTTATTGTTCCTGATGATGTTGGCGGACGTTATTCTGTGCTCACACCTGTAGGTTTACTACCGATTGCTGTTGCCGGTTTTAATATTAGAGAACTCATTGCAGGCGCGATAAAAATGAAAGATCATGTTGAGTCGTCAACTTATATAAGCGATAATCCTGTTTCGGCTTATGCTGCCACTCGAAACGCTTTGTACAATGCGGGTAAAACCATTGAAATTACAGTTAATTATGAACCTAAGCTATACTATTTTACAGAATGGTGGAAACAGCTTTATGGCGAAAGTGAAGGTAAAGAGAATAAAGGAATTTTTCCTGCCGGAGTTGGCTTTACAACCGATTTGCATTCAATGGGTCAATATATACAGGAAGGGTTAAGAAACGTATTTGAAACAGTTATATCCGTTGAAAAACCATCTCATAAACTCAGAGTACCCAATGATAAAAAAGATTTGGACGGATTAAATTATATTGCTGGTAAACCTTTGCATGAGGTTAACCACATGGCAGAAACAGGTACAACATTAGCTCATATTGATGGTGGTGTACCAAACCTTAAAATATCTATCCCTAATATATCAGAAAATACCCTGGGACAACTTATTTATTTCTATGAAATGGGGTGTGCAATAAGCGGGTATATATTAGGGGTTAACCCATTTGATCAGCCAGGAGTGGAAGCTTACAAAAAGAATATGTTTGCATTATTAGGTAAACCCGGTTTTGAAAAAGATACAGAAGAAATATACAATAGATTATCGCTTTAGAATAGTTAGTTTATACCAATGTCAGATATTTATAATAGAATTTTAGTTCACATAATAATATCATTTTACTAGATTTGAATATTTTTCCAATGGCAATAACTTATGCTTCCAAAAGAATTTGATATTCAGTCACTAAGAATCGTTGAGACCTACGACGAAATGAAAAAGAATAGTAGGTTAGATGATGATTTTTTTATAACATCCATGATAAATTATAGGGATACTTATATCCATGTTTTAACAAATGGAACCAATTGGGAAAACCTTCGACAAACTACAGTTTGGAATCCCCAGTTATTAAAAAACATAGGTAAAGATGAGAAATATATTGTGGGGATGATAAAGCATGGTGACCTTTGGGATGTTCAGTTAGCTTCTAATACTGGGATAACAGACCAACGTGTTGTTATGATAGAAGATTTAGATAATCTTAAAGAATATATTAGGGAACAGTGGCGAGGTGGCTATGATATTACTGAACTAGTAAGTGATGGCGGTAAATATTTTGTTGTTTCTTCTTTGGGTTTAAACTGGAAGCAAATGTGGCTTTTTAGTTCAGACTATCCGGATGAAGCTATCCAGCTGGCTACAAATGAAGGTAAAGTATTAACGGATGTTATAAGTGTTGGAGATAAGTATTTATGGATGTTCTCTGGAAATACTGGATTTCAAAACCAATTGGTGAAATTTAAACCATCAACTGATGAGATTCTTTTTTTCAGAGAATCTGTATATAGCGATGATGGTTACCATGGGTACTCACTTTCAATTATCAGGGAAGTTATGGGGTCGTTATTGTTTGTATTCGTAAGATAGACATAGTACAGGGCAAATGCATCTAATTTCATGATTTATTTCCTTTGATCAATGCCATGATAATACTAGAATATCATTTATAAATCGATTACTATTTCAGTTGTTCATCCTAACGTACTTTTACAAGTAAATAATTTAACCACGAAGGTGACACAAAGGGCATCACAAAGTAGCACAAAGTTCTACCTTGGTAAGAAATCGTATTCATCGAAAATGTGTGGTCTGATTGTTATTTGTAAAACAATATTAATATCACCCTTTGTGGACCTTCGTGAAATACTTTGTGCGCCTTTGTGGTAGAAACCATTTTGTAGAATTATTACAGGTCGTTCACTATAGTATTCGCTAATTAGGGTTCGCTGAGAAAGTAGCCCATATATTTCTTCAATATTTTCAAAACACAACTTTTTTGTGCAGTTTAAAGAAATAATTGTTGGATTGAACGAAATGAATTAATATTCCCT
>JABMPH010000284.1 GCA_013203805.1 Bacteroidota bacterium
ACCTCAGGTTCATCAAAATTAAATTGACGCCCTGCTTTCGCTCTGCCTTTTTTAATACTATCCATTTCTTCAACACTGGCTAGTAATTCATTAAACATTTCTTCATTCATCTGACCACCTCTCAACAATTGCTCTTAACTTAGCTTCCACCTAACTTTTCGTAACCCGCCACTATTCCTAATTAAGTTGCCACTGTCAGGGCGGATAACTAATGCCTCTTGCAACTCTCGATATTCATCGTCTGTCATCATCTCTTTTATGATACGACTAAATATCGCTGTTTCTATAATAACCATTATTTAATCCTTTAATACGCCATTGGCGTATACTGAATATAGCATGATTTTGAGTTTAACGTTAATAACAATGTAACTTATTGATATATTTATCGAACTCATTTTGTGAACAACGTTATGCAAAATAAATATCTTATGTATAATTCTCAGTTTTATAAAATCCACAATGATGTTAACTGCCCTGCTATTCAAGGAAACCGGTATACCCAAACCATAGTTATAAAAATACCCCTAAACCACCTTGGGTTAAGAGAGAAGCTTTAAAACTAAAAGCTTTATCTAATGAAGGTTGTCGTTCAGTCACTCACATGTTCAATAGAAGATATTCTGACTCAAGAAATATGACAGTCAGCAAAACCTAAGTCGCTTACACAGTAAAGAAACATCAATATGAAATTCAAGTTATAAGAAGGAAGCTTAAACTTAAGAGGCTTAGAAATATTCCTCTGAATAAAATTTGGGCAATGGACTTAACGTTTCTTGCTAACCAGACAAGGTGCTTGACGTCAAACATAGAGATGAAAAGTTGATTGCTGAGATATTAACGGTCAATTTTGGCTCTAATTATTTAAAAACAAGCTGCATTTCTTGAAAAATGGTTATGCGGAGGCAAGAAATCTAATCATTTGCCGTTCGGACGGGACAATTTTCGATTACTATTGATTACAGTTGCATTTACGATTGTTTGATATCAATGGCTATCCGTTACATCTTATCTGCACAGGAATTGCACAAGACGATATCGTTAGATTACTGATATTTTTGTTTATTGTTATTATCACTGTAATGTTAAGGTTTAATTAGCTTATCGTATTCAGCATGACTGCCAATCCAAAACCACAATAAATCATTTTTAACTTCAATTGCCAAAGCTCTATAGTGAATACCAATACGTACCGAACGATATTTTGTTATTTTCTTGAAATGAAGAGAAGGATGCCTAGGATTTTCTTTAAGAAGAATATAATTTCGATCTGCAACTTTTTGAACGGATAACGGTAGTAAATCATATACTGACCAAAATGATGGGCTAGCAAAATGAATCATAACTCTTTAGATTTACCATTCAAATGCTCTGAAACAGCTATTTCAGCCAAAGAATCAAGTTTACCTTTGCTCACATCACCCTCTATCTGCTCATCCCATTTATCAGAGTCAAATTTTTCATACCATGCACGAAATTTTATTAAATCTGGTTGTGGTAATTGAGCAACTTCTTTTTCAAGATTTTTTAAAGAACTTGCCATAATGTATCTCCTAATTCAGCTTTATCTGTTGTAAATTAACCACTTGTACAATTGTTACACAACTGCTAAATAATAGCTAAATCATTTTTAATAAACGTCATATTTCAATTGAATAGACAGTGTATAATCTGCATTTTTTTAAAATCCACAATGATGTTAACCACCCTACTGCTGCTATTATTACTGTTCTTATTTATCGCATTGCTATATCTGAGGTTTAAACATTTTCAAAAAGCCAAAACTTATTACTCCAGAAAACCCGCCAAGCTTAACCATGGCTATAAGAATGCACCTAAACCTCCTTGGGTTGTAAAAGAAGTGATAAAACTAAAAGCTTTATCTAATGAAGGTTGCCGTTCAGTTTCACACATGTTTAACAGAAGATTTTCTGATACTAGAAATATGACAGTCAGCAAAACTTAAGAGGCCTAGAAATATTCCTCTGAATAAAATTTGGGCAATGGACTTAACTTTTATCACTAATCAATCTAATACACAGACACCAATATTAGGGATTATCGATCATCAAAGTCGACTATCACTTTCGCTTACTCAGCTGCAAACTAAAAGTACTATTAATATCTTGCGAGTTCTATTTGACGCAATAGAGAAATTTGGTAAGCCAGAGAATACTCGGACAGAGAAATCAACAACAAAACATAATTTAATGACATTTTGGAAAGGCACATTGGTGGGTGATTATTATTCTCCAACATGATCATCTAGGTAAGAAATTAATGTCCAAAGAAATTAGGGAATATTGCGTCCAGATTTTATGAATCTTAAAAAATAAGCAAAAAATGGTGCTGTAAAGGTGATTACTAGGAAATTAGCGATCAATTTTTATCCTAAATACTTAAAAACAAACTGCTTTTCTTGAAAAATAGGCGGGCAGAGGAATAAAACCTAATCATTTGCCGTTCGGACGGGACACCATATAAATCGTTCGATTCGCTCATTGTAGACGATTCAATCTTTTATTGCATGTGTATATACGGTAATGCAGCAATTCTCGGTGAAATAGCATCTGCTTAGCAAAATATCGATATTTCCATTTTTTG
>JABMPH010000285.1 GCA_013203805.1 Bacteroidota bacterium
CCACCATCCTCTCCGTTATCAAAAGGAGGTGTATAAACCTGAATAGCCGGATTGCCTGTAAATGCAGGTATGAATACTTTTAGTGTTGTATCGGTAGCATTAATAATGGAAAGAGGTTCTCCCCTGAAAAGTACTTGTGTTTTTCCAACTACAAAATAGTTTCCTTTTATTATTAAATCAAAACTAATATTTTCAAAAGGCACAGGTACCACTGTAAAGGGATTAGGATCCAAAACGGGGATCGGGTTTGCAAAAGATTTAAGTGCTGCATCAGCTTGAATAAATCCTGAACCGCCAATGTTTTTGTGAACACCCATTTCTAAAGCTGTACTTTTTAAAATTGCTCTGATGGTGCCAGGTAATATTGGAAGTACGCCAGGATAGAATATGGATTTTCCTTCCAATATTAAGGCTGCAACAGCAGCGGCATGTGGTGCCGCTGCAGAGGTACCAAAGAAATTGGGATAGTCAGTATCCGGATCATTTTCATTGACCCAATCACCATTTCCGAGATTAACGGTTGTATTTACACCATCGGGTGCGCAAAAATCCGGTTTTTGCCTGTCTAGCATGCCACCAACTGAAGAGTAATATTCTATCTCCAGATCACCCCCATAAGCAGGTGTTTCTGAGAATCGAACTGCTCCAACTGTCATTGCACCAACTGAATTTGCATGGCCTACAATAGTTGAGGTACCACCAGTATTGTACTCATTAATTGCAATACCACCGCGAAAAACAATGTATTTAAATTTTACATTTTGTCTTTCTCCGGCGGTTTTTGAAATAACGATGTTTGTTGATTTAGCGCCTCCAGTAATGGCAAACGATAACACTTCAACTGCATCGCCACCTAAATTATTTCTGTTATAGCCTAATATTTCACTTCCATCAGATAAGTAAATATCTAAATCTGTTTCTGTTGGCCAATCGCCATCCCACTGAAGAACAATTGTATATTTTCCTTCGGCCAATGTGATACTTTGGTAAACATCTCCGTCCCCATTACCAAAATCATGAGCTACACCGCTTATTTTATTAGGAGTTGAGGTTGCCGGGTGAAAGGTACCCTCATGCGATTTTTCACCATAGTTTCCTGCTGATGTGAAATATGAAATTCCATTTTCAACAGCTAAGTTAACCGCAGTTGCAACAGTTCCGTCATGGAAAAATGGTTCAGTAACATAAGTTACATCGTCAACAATAATATCGCATCCGGCAGCTTGTAATTCAGTTATACCATTTGCCATATCCTGAGGTCCTAAAAATCCTGTTCTGAAAGCAAGTTCAGCTCTAGGTGCAATATCATGAACGATTTGAAGCATTGCTCTTCCTTCGTCAGACCCTGTCATATACGGATAATCTTTTTTTACCACTACATCAGTTAAATAACCGTTAGGATTTTTTCTATCACTATTATTTCCTTTAGTTCCCGGAAGTTCACCGTTATCAATATCGGTCGAAGCCCAGCTTGCTCCAGATGTTCGCAAAGTTCCTTTATTGTCATAACTGTCGGAAATGACTCCTACGGTAACGTTCTCTCCGGTTAATCCAAAAGCATTTCGTGTATAGTCGGAAAGCATTGCTTTGTCTCCCTGACTTTTAATTCCAATTTCTTCTGTTAATGGAGTGTAAACCGGAAGCACATAAGCTATCGATGATATGTCGTTTAAGCTTAACAAATCAATAATAGGAAAAAATACCACAAGTGTGGAACCTTCTTTAGTGAGGATATCATTTTCAAGTCCATATATAGATATCAGACTATCGACATTTGAGGAAGAAATTGTTATTAATACCTTTTTTCCATCTAAGCTAATTTGAAAAAGGTCATCGGAACTAACAGCTTTCCCTGTATTAAAGACTTTGTTTAATGCGGTCAGTTGTGCACCAATTTTTGAATCATTTTCCTTGCCATTTTTCGGGGCAGGATAAGTTGTAACAAAACTTCCATTGTTACAATGGGAAGAGTTAATACTTGCAGTCTGATCTTTTCTTGCTCCTCCAGGTAAAACAAGTGTCCACGTAATTTTATCACTACCATTGAATTCCTCACTAAAAGCATTGTCATATTTGCCAGACTTAAAGTTACGAATCGTGTTTTTCTTTGACTGCCCGTTATTGTATGTTAATACACTATTCGCTTCGGGTACTATTATCTCTTCTTTGGTTTTATTATCGTATCCGAAATTGGCAATGTATTTTCCATTACCAACGAATTCGACACAGCTAACTGTTATTTCAATGTCTGATTGATTCTGCTGGCTTAATGCCGTAAACGGAAAAAGAAATAATAGTATTAGAATAAATAGATTCGAAATACAAAGCCGTAACTTTGAATTTTGTATTGGTTTAGTAGCTAAATAATTCATAACACGAGTTTTTAATTGAGTTAATATTTTAAAAAATAATTATATCAATATTAAAACCAACTTCACAGATTTTTAAATAAGTTCAAGACTTGTTTAAAAATCACTTCAAGAATTAAATAGGGTTTATAAACTTAAGGTGAAAACGTCCTAAAACTGCACCTTCGATTTTGGATTTATGGTTGCCTTTAAATCGGTCTGGTAGAGTTATATTTTAAAGTTGAATTCTATTCGTATCCTGGTGTTTACTCAGATTACTAATATCATTAACTATGTAATAGTATTGAATAATAATAATATATCCTACAAATCGGGTAGGACGACATGTGATTTATTCTTAATCTAAATAAAAATTAGCATAAAAAAAGTATTGTATCTTGTATTTCTATTACTTTTATAAAATAAATTATATTTCATAAAAATGTTGTGAAATAGTAATTGGGGAGGGATAAAATAAATGAAATTTACAACAAAGGTCAGGTATGGAATGAGAGCTATGGTTGAAATAGCCAAAGTAGATCAGAAAATTGGAATACTACAGAAAGATATTTCGGAAAGACAGAAAATTTCAATTAAATATCTGGATCATATTATTAAGTCATTAAAAAATGCCAAATTAATAGCTAACATAAAAGGTAAAAAAAGTGGTTACAAAATAACCAGAAGTTCCAGTGAAATAACTCTGTTTGAGATTCATTCTGCATTTGAGAATGAGATTGCTGTTATTGATTGCCTTAGAGATTGTGTTAGTTGTGAAATGGAACAGACATGCTTAACCTTCCCATTTTGGACCGGTTTAAATAATTTAGTTGTCGAATATTTTTCCAATGCCACATTAGAGGACTTGGTCAATAAACGAGAATTTTAAATTTCTTAGCTGAAAAAGTATTATTTTAAGGATATTGATTTAGTATTACTTCAATGTACAATTTAAGAATACAAAGAGGTCGATATGCAACAAATAGTTGGACTATTGAAAAAGGTTCAAATTGTTTCATAGGTGAACCGAAATAAGGAACTATTAAAGCAGGGAATGGTTTGCATTACAAGTATTATAATAAGGACGAGGAACTGGCGAAATTAGAGCAACAAACACCTGAAAAGAAGATTGGGTTATTAGATAAAGAATTATAACTAACACATCATCCCAATTTAATGCCCATCCTATTTTAATCTTGAGGACACCATTTTTAG
>JABMPH010000286.1 GCA_013203805.1 Bacteroidota bacterium
CAACCATATCTGCAAGCTTTTTCACTAAGATACTTATTTGCTTGTAAATTCAGAAACACAGAGAAAGAGTTTATCAACTGATTATCAACACTCTGATGTGTTTTTAAGGTTTGACTAAATACAAAATAAAATGTAAAAACTAGTACTAGTTTATATATAATATAAATTAGAATATAATAAATAGAAGAGTGATGTATAAAAATTGAAAACTATAACGTTGTAGTTGATGTTGGATCAATTATTTTAAATAAAGTGTTGCCATTTTGAAACTTATATTGCATAATAGGTATATTATGCGAATCAAGAGTTGAAAACAATATAAAAAAGTTCATAAAATAGCTGAAAATCAGCAGATTAAATTTGGTTGAATCCTTGAGAATTAGTATCTTAGAATCAGTTACGAATTGACAAATTGATATGATTTCCAAGGACAAAGACGACAAGTTAATAAGAATTTACTTTTATATCTGTGATAAATTTGAAGAACTACAATTTTATTGTGAAAGATTTAGCAATAACAACCAACTGGAATTTATGGACCAAGAGATTATAACTGTATATTTATATACCATGCAGCATGAAGGGCAAATGAAAGTAATACATATCCATCGGTTTGCTTCTGAATACCTAACCTGGACAAGCCAGAACCAAACGGGAATATCTAGTAACTTATGGTCATGGAATTAATTACAACAACACATTGCCAAAATATTTCTGGAGTTATCAGTTGTTTTGACAGGATAATATTATCAGGAAACCTTCCGCAAGTTTGCTATTCACAGGGGATGACATCTTGCCTCTATCAAAACTTGGGAGCTACCATGCTTTCAACAACAGGTTGAATAAGCTTAGGAGTGCTTTTACCAGACTGGTTGAAATCCTTCTGTCCGATTTTCAGCCAGAAGATTGTTGCTTTGACCTAAGTCTTAATTAGACTTGATGTCAATTATAACCTGTTCTGGCAAAAGTTCAATAAAGGTTGCAAGAGAAATAACAGATAAGGGATTCTGTTCAACAAAAGGGATATTGCTATGGCCTTAAATTGCACTTATTAGGTTTTAGGAGTATTGGGAAATTACCCCATCCGGAGCAGATATTGTTTACCCCACCTTCGATTAAAGATGTGTCCGTGTTTAAAGGAGCATGTTCTGGGATTGAGAACAGAACCTTTTGGGACGAGAAAATATGCAATGTAAACAACCTGAATGAACACATGTTGAAACATCAGAATTTTGAAATGATAATACCTGTGAAAGCGATAAAAGGAATGCTGGATTTAATAAAACAAAGAATTAAAGCAGCTAATGATTTATTCTCAACTGCTATTTCCAAAGTTAGGCAACCAGTAGAAGCAATATCCAATTGGTTCATTGAAAAGGCTGATATTCAAAAAGTGAGTAAAGTTTGATCTATTAAAGCCCTAATGATTCAAGCATTTGGACGATTGGCTGCTGCTTTTATAATTTTGGCTATTTAACTCTTGGATTACATATATATTATATATATATAAAAAATATATATATATTTGTATCGACAGTGTGTGTTTAATATAATTCAAAATTACATTTAATACTTGTCATATGTATATCTAAAAATAGTACAGAGTGGTTCATCTAAAATTTAATATAAAAACTTAGGTGAATTCAATTTAACAATGTGATCATAAAAATAACAGATATAATGAAGGATAAAGGGAGAAAGTTAGTTGTGTCTCAAAATTTTGATTTGTTGGATTAATTATATCTCATTTAAAACTAGTTTGTTATTTATTGTATTAATATGGAGCAGCTTGACGAGCTAAACGGAAATATTATAATTTTTTGGTAAAAACAATAGTTACGACGTTCTACTTAAAAGTGTTTAGAGGTCAGTAGATAAATGCATATATAAGTATCCAATATAAACAAGTGAATCATGGATTTATTTAAAGGACAAAACCTGATAGAGTTTACTGAACGCTTCAAAACCGATAATGATTGCGTTGAATACTTAGCTTATTTAAAATGGACAGAAGGTTTTAAGTGTGTAAAATGTGGACATACTGGCGGTCAGATTAGGATCAACTCTTCCCTGACTTGTAATAAGTGTAGCCATACGGA
>JABMPH010000287.1 GCA_013203805.1 Bacteroidota bacterium
AATCACAAGTGAGAAACTTGAGTTAAGCAGAAAGAGCAGAACGAAGAGAATCTCTTTTCTGCTATTACTCATTGTTCTCCTCACCTGAGGAAAAGACCCTTTCTAACAAGCAAATACAGCCGACCACAAAAAAGCGCGGCGGCTGATCTTGTCGTTAGCACATATAACTGTAAAACCTTTAGGGAGAAAATTGTCATGACAAACGAATGTAATAACAATGAACTTTTACCTGGTGAGTCCTTAAATGAGAAAAAGCCTTCTCAGGCAAGTCAAAAATATTCTTTATTAAAACCAGGAACAATTAGTACTTCTCTTAATAATAATGTCATAGTTCAATCATGGACTTGGCCTGATATTGATATAACAAGTGAGGGTTCTGTTGTAGCTCGAATCAATAATTTTGAAGCTACTATATTAGGATATTATGTTGGAAGCTCAAAGTATTGCTGTGCATTCTTTGGAGGTTTGTATGAGGAACTAGGAGGGAAATACCAGAATGATTGCACATACGTTACATTTAGAAGAAGCCCAACCGAAGCTATTGTTGCAAGGAATTTAGGATTAGTGATCAGGCCTAATGAGACTCATGTTCTATGCGGATATTGGTTTCCTGCTGGAGGCCAAGCAGAAGCAAATCGCTGGTATGACAATATTTATGAGACCTTAGATACTTCAATGGGCGGACGAGGGAAAAATCACCCAAACAGAATTCCTCTTGAATGTTAGAAAACAATCAAGGGCAAATCTCAAGAATTAAGTATTGACTATAAAGATTTAAGGTATTAAGAGGGTTACATAATGACAAGGCCATTACGAGTAGAATATCCAGGAGCGTTTTACCATGTATACAGTCGGGGCAAACCCAGGATCAGGCCTTGATTATTAAGTATTGCTGATTTAAAAAATAGTTTTTCTAACAATTAAATCAACCGAACGGCAAAAAACGCCGCCCGTTATTTTGTCGTTAGGCAACTGGTCAACTAGTAATATAAATGGGTTTTATATGATTCCAAAAAATAAAGAATGGGGTTCTTGGAGCTCGATAGATAAGGTTACTTATATTGCGCAACTATTAGTACCGTTCACACTATTAATAACGGTCATATTTTCATATTTTGGTTGGCGCGAGGCAAAACTTTCTAGGATTGCTCAAAATACCTACTTTTCAGCACAACATTCACCAAATTTGGTTGCTGATGTTCGATTTACACGGCCAGAACTTCCTACGTGGGTTTTAACGTTAACAAATAACGGAGACTCAACAGCATTAAATGTTTGTGTATATATTCGAGAAATGTTTGGTAATCATGTATATAGAGACACATGCGAAGATGATGAAAGAATATTTTCTAATTTTTCTGTAGGAAAGGGAGACTCCATTGAGTACCCGATAATTCTTGCTTCAGAGTTCGAGAAAGTTATTGGTTTTCTACCAGAGGAAACTATGATATTAAAAAAGTTTGATAGTCTCCCTAATACTTACCATATATATCTTACTGTTATAGTTACATATAAGAATGCTATTGGTGATGAACATGTAGAACTGATAACAGTAGCCTTTAAGGATGACGTGAAACCAAAAAGCAAAGAATAAGGGCTATTCAAAAATGCCTAACCAGTCAATCAACCCGACGCGAGGAGCATCGCGCGGGTTATTGTGGTCGTTAGCCCCGTTTACCTAAAAGAGGATCAGTTATGAAAAAATGTATAATGATTATGGTGTTGTTTTTATTATCAACATCAGCATTTGCAACTGAAATATCTAAAAAAGACTGGTTAAACAGCATGTCTACTGTACTTCCTACATATTTATGCCAAGAGAGTCAATACTTTCGACAATGTTTTGATATAACACAAAAGGAATGTGAGAAAGTTGCTTTGTCAGCTACAAGAATCTGCTTGGAAAAAGAAAAAAGTAATATTCCTGTAATATTAAATCAACCTAAAGATGGAGAATACTGGGGAACTATTATTGGAGCATGTGTTGGTGAATCATATGAAATAACACTGATTAAAAAGAAAAAAGATAACCCAAAATGTAATGATCCCAAATATTGGACAAAATAAATGGCTAACAAGACAAATGCAGCCGACGCTAAAAAGCGGCGCGCGGCTGATCGCAACGTTAGGGATAAGTCAGAGAGAATTGCTGGAAACTAATATTGACTGGATAAATCAAGTATTGTACAGGAAGAATAATTAAAATAAGGGAGTTATATGGCAATCCACGAAATTACAGTTAGAACATTTAATGATTACTTAACTGCTATTAAGCAAACTACTTCTCATTGGTATTTTCCTACTGGGCTTAACCCTTGGTTTAGAGGACATTCAGATGGTAGCAAACCTCCTTTACCAAAGCTATTCCATACACAAAGAAAGGAACATGACCTAACTACCTTTTTCATTCAGCGTGGAGGTATGTTTATTGACAAAAAAAAACCAACATCAGTGGCTCAATGGCTTTCTCTTATGCAACATGTTGGTCTTCCAACCAGATTACTTGATTGGAGTGAAAGTGCTCTGGTTGGGTTATATTTTGCAGTTTCCCCAGAAGAAAACTGTGATGCAGTGGTTTGGTTACTAGATCCAATTGAGCTAAATAAACTTTCAGGAATTACTAACTTACCTTCTTCTACATTGGATCCAGTTAAACAAAGTTATCAATTAGCATTTGCTGGTAACTCACCTCAAACGCCACCAGATTTTCCAGTTGCTGTACCTCCAACGCATGTTCATATCAGAATGGCTGTTCAGAGAGGTTGTTTTACAATTCATGGAAAAGATAATAGGGATTTTATTCAGTTGTTTCAATCTCATCCATTTTCATCTGATAAACGTCTTGTTAAGCTTATTATCCCTTCTACAGAACGACAAATTTTCAAAGACGATTTGAATTTAATGGGAATCAAACCTTCAACAATATTTCCTGACTTGGATGGGTTAGCTAAGGAGATTGGTGAGACTTTTACATATTAATATTATTCGTGAATTTAAATTTATTTTCAGGAATTTAGGAGTCAAATAAACCCTTAACATTTCAACTTATAGAGACTGAATCTGGACTATAAATTATCCCTAACAATGGAATGGAGAAAGATGTCTTAAACGGGAAGCCAGGGTCAGGTCTTAATTATGTACGAGGTCGAGAGACCATTATCTAATAACCTGAAAGGAGGTTATAGAAAAACCAGGG
>JABMPH010000025.1 GCA_013203805.1 Bacteroidota bacterium
AAATCGACATAACAATTGCAGGCATTAGCTTAGCCGTAACCGCAAGAGCAGAACAAATACCCAGAACCTGTACAGTAATTGGATTACTTAGGTTGATGGGGTTTTTTATCAATCTGATGTTTTTTGCCGAAAACAGGGGCTCTCTTTCTTTTATCTCTGCGCTCATTTTCTATCTGTTTTTTTGTAAGTATGGTAAATAACATTCCAGAACATCTTTTAGCATATCGCCAACACCATTACTGGTAATAGTTCCGCCGGATATGGCGTCAACTCCATGAATTCTTTGGTCTTCAGGAAGTTTGGTGATGCCACCTTTAACAACTAGTATTGACGTAAATTGACCTTGGTCGTCAAATATTTTTTTACCAACGAATTGCTTAGTAAAAAAATCAGCAATAATTTCTGCACCAAGCCCGGGAGTTTCTCCTTTATGGCCGAATGTTACACCAACAACAGTATTAAGATCATCGTTTAATGCCAGATTACCCCATATCGGACCCCATAAACCAACACCTCTAAAAGGGATGATGTATATGGTTTTCCCATCTTTATCAATAACATACATAGGAAGTTCAAATGGTTCGCCTTTTGATTTCTTGTACAATTCCTTTTTCATATCAATGGAAAAAGCTTTACCATCTTGCATTTTACCATCCTTTGCCAGATATGATTCCACAACTTCACCATCTTGGTTAACTACAATTTCTTCTTTAACATATTCGTTAAAAAGCTTGATAGCGTTTGTGGCATTAACATCCGGAATTTTTGCTGATGCAAGTATTCCACCCATCTTATCGATAGCTACATTCCGTTCCTGAAATGGTTTTAGTAGCATTGCCGCAGTGGAAAGCAATGCTGCAGCTATAATTACCATTATGGCTGCGTATCTGAATATATAACCGTTAGTATACATAGTTTATATATTTATTGATTCTTAATTAAAACGGCCTTCATACGCTTAAGTCTCTTTTTGATATTCGATTCGATTACATAATGATCGATCAAAGGAGCAAAAACGTTCATGAGAAGTATTGAAAGCATAACACCTTCAGGATAGGCAGGATTGAAAACCCTTATTAATATTGCAATTATACCTATAAGGAATCCATATATATACATTCCTTTATTGGTTTGTGCTCCGGTTACCGGATCGGTTGCCATAAATACTGCTCCAAATGCAAAACCTCCAAGTAATAGGTGATTTAACGGATCCATTAGCATATAATCGTTAATTCCCCATAAATTGAACAGCAAGCCCATTATATATCCTCCAGCAAATACGCTGAACATGATTCTCCAATTGGCTACACCGGTTGCAAGCAAAATCAGTGCACCAATTAGTATCATAAGGGTTGAAGTTTCTCCAACCGAACCTGGTATGAGTCCCATGAACATTTCCCATTGTGATGGCATATTATCGAAATTACCCACAAGCGCATCGCCAAGAGGCGTAGCTCCTGAGAATGTATCTGCCATTTCACTTATCCAAACCTTGTCACCCGACATTACACTAGGATAAGCAAAGAAAAGAAATGCTCGTGCAGTAAGGGCAGGATTTACAATATTCATTCCTGATCCGCCAAAAACTTCCTTGCCAAATACAACTGCAAAAGCTACAGCTACAGCTACTTGCCATAATGGAGTTTCTGGAGGGATTATCATTGGGATGAGTAAGCCAGAAACAAAGAAACCTTCGTTTACATCATGATTCCTTATTTGAGCAAAAACAATCTCTAAACCAAGTCCAACACCATAAGTAATAACTATTATAGGAAGCATTTTAAGGAATCCGTAAAAAAACATTGTCCAATAATCAGGTGATTCACCCAATGAAAGAAAATGCTGGTAACCGATATTCCACATTCCAAATAACAATGCTGGTATTAATGCCATAAAAACAACTATCATAGTTCTTTTCATGTCAACTGCATCTCTAAAGTGAGCACCGGCAGTAGTAACCTTGTCCGGAACGTAAAAAAGTGTTTCAACAGAATCAAAAGCTGAATGGAACTTTTGAAACTTGCCACCCTTCTCAAAGTGCGGTTTTTGTTTATCTATAAATTTTCTTAGCGCTTTCATGCGATATACTTCAAATTAGTCTTTATTAACTCATTTCCTGACGCATCATATCCAGACCTTTTCTAATTATAGATTGGATCTCAGTTTTTGATGTGTCAATTACTTCACAAAGTGCAAAATCTTCATGATCTATTTCATAGATTCCCAGATTCTCCATAAGGTCGATATCTTCAACTAGTACAGCTTTTATAAGTTGTAACGGATAAATATCAAATGGAAATACTTTCTCAAATTTGCCAGTCATAACATAGGCTCTAACTCCTCCATGAAGGTTTGTGTCGACCTTATATTTTTTATTTGGTGTAAGCCAGGCAGGGAAGGTTTTTGAAAAGCTAAATTTGCCAAAACCAGGTAATAACCAACCAAAAAATTCATGATGATTACCTTCAGGAATAACAGTTACTGTTGAATCATAGAAACCAACAAAACCGTCTTTTTCTATTTTCTCTCCCGTTAATACAGTACCGCTGATAAACCTGTTGTCTCCATTGCTAGTGTTATCTGCTACCATATTTGCAATGGAGGCGCCAACGAAAGTTTTAAAGTATTTTGGATTCTTAACTTCCGATCCTGCAAGTGCAATTACTCTTGATGAGTTATATTTTCCTTCCAAGAAAAGTCTACCAATGGTAAGTACATCCTGAGGATACAAATACCATACAACATCACCTTTATTTATGGGATCAACTTTGCTAATGTGTACACTAACATTGCCTGATGGATGTGGACCTGAGAAGGTATTTATTTGAACGTTTTTTGAATTCAGAAATACTTTTGACTTTGTTCTATTGGCATCAACATTTAAATGTACGGTTCCCTCAGTAAGTTTTGTTAGTACATCCAAACCAGCTTGAAACTCGTCACCCTGTCCGTGAACAATTAAGTCAAAATCAGGGGCAAGAGGTGAAGTATCGTATGCTGCAACAAAAATAGCTTTTGGAGTCTCATTAGGATTAGCAATTACTGAATAGGGACGTTGTCTTAATACCGGCCAAACACCGCTCTTAAGCATTTTCTCAACAATTTCATCCTTTTTTAAACTGTCAATTTTTGATGAACCAAAATCTATCGCTTCGTTTTTGCCATCGGAATCAATAATGATTTCTAGCAAGCGTCTTTTTGGACCACGCTTAATTGCTTCAACTTTACCACTAACAGGAGATGTGAAAATGATATTATCCCTATATTTATCAAAATATAAGGGGGTACCAGCTTTAACATCATCACCTTCTTTCACTAAAACTTTTGGGAAACAACCAATAAAATCAGGTGGTTTAATGGCGAATTTTTCAGCATTTAAGTCAACGATAGTCTTTTCAGCTTCTCCTAATAGCTTTATATCCAGACCTTTTTTAATTATAAAATTAGTTGACATATGTATATAGATTCATGTGTTATTCTGCGTGCAAATTACGTAATAATTTTTTTGTCATTTTATATAATTGTTACTTAAATCCATATTTGTAATGTCTCTAAATAAGTTACATAGCATATCTGTCAGTATGACAGCTAAATATGAATATGATCGTTTCATTTTTAATCCATCAATAGGCTTATTGTTTATTCGTTACAAAGAGGTTATTGCATAATTTTATAATAGAATTATAATGATTGTTTATCAGATATAATGTTAAATTTGAAAATCAAAATTTTTTAAGTTTTGATTTCTTCACCTTAATTAATAATTGAATAATGATTAGAAAAATCATAATAATTTGCACTTTGGTCACTATCAACATTGTATTTGCAAAAGCAAACATTGTTGAAAATAAAGATCTGGTTTATGATCAGAATATTCAAACAGTCCTTCTATATCCCCCTTCTGATCAATTGTTAGCTCCTGTAATTAGGTTAAATTCAACGGATAAATTACGTTTATCTTTTGATGATATGAGCCCCGAATCGTATCAGTTTAAATATACATTTGTGCATTGTACTGAGGATTGGCAAACTTCTGATTTGGATCAAATGGATTATCTGGATGGATTTTTTGAAGAAGACATAACCCAATATGAGTTCTCGTTAAATGCCATTCCTCCATATATCCACTACGACCTTATTTTTCCTGAACGGGATATGCAAATTAAGCTATCAGGAAACTATATCCTTAAGGTATACTTAAATTCATCGGATGATGATGATGTAATTTTTACCAGAAGATTTTTTGTGGTTGAACCGATTGTTCGAGTTGAAGCGGATATTCCCTATTATCCAAAAAATCTTGAATTTGTTAGAAAGAAACAACAAATTGATTTTACCCTAATTACTCCTGATTTGTTTAGTGCCGAGCCAGAACAACGTATCAGAGTGACTTTGCAACAAAATGGGAGATGGGATAATATTAAAGAGAATTTGAAGCCTACATCGGTTATGATGAATCAATTGAATTTTAATTATAGCGAAGGGATTGTATTTGAAGGGGGAAATCAATTTCGGAATTTTGATATGAAAAGCTATAATTATCAGTCGATGTATATTAAAGAAATTTTAAGCGACCCCGATGGTTATGTGGTGATATTACATACTGATCACCCGAGAGCCAATAAGCCTTATAGCGTAATAGAAGATATAGCTGGCAGAAAACTAATTAAGGCACGTAACGATCAGGATACCAGAACAGAAGGCGAATATGCATGGGTTGAGTTTTGGCTAAACCAACCTCGTATTAAGGATGCCGATATTTACATACTGGGGGCACTTAATAATTGGCAAATTGATGACTTAAGTAAGCTTAGGTATGATTCGAGATATAATATGTATAAAGGAAGGCTGTATTTAAAACAAGGCTATTATAACTATCTATATGTAGTTGTTCCTAAGGGAGAAACCAGAGGAAGTGTATCTGTTATTGAAGGTGATCATTGGGAGACAAAAAATCAGTATTCAGTTTATGTATATTATCATGAAAGAGTACCTGAGTATGATCGCCTGATTGGTTACTCAACATTTAACTCCTTTAGTGTAAGCACCGAGTAATGGTGATGAGAATTATGATCTTTTTGCTTTTCTTGATCGATAGTTCAAAATAAAAAACAAAATAATTATCAGGCTTAAAATTATTGTTAAATAATAATAGTTGCGATTATTGGAAATAACCAATTCTGAAGTATCGCCGTTAATAACATATGCTGACCAAAAAAATGGATGAGCGTTGGCCATATTAGCATTTCTTAGTGTAACCAGTTTAGCTTTTTGTAAAGCCACATCTTTTTTCATACCATCACCTAGAAAACCATAAAAATTATCCATTATCTTTGATCCGGTAGCATCTTGCACCTCCCATAAAGTCATTACAATTGATGGAATGCCGGCGTAAACAAAACCTCGGGCGAGGCTCATTATTCCTTCCCCTTTACTAAATTTACCCGATCCTGTGTTACATGCACTTAGAGTAACCATAGAGGCAACCATATCCATATTATAAAGCTCATGGGTGAACATATAATTTGACGTTGTGTCTTGTTCGTCATTATAAAATATCAGTTTCGATTGTAAAGGTAAGGAGTCGTTAATAATAGTGTGCATTGCCAAATGTAGTACATCAGCAGTGCCAGCACTCTTATTAAAGTTATATTTAGTTGCATCACTACCTAAAAATGCACTACCCCCGTGATTGTTAACAATATTTTCTACTTCTGTTTTTGCAAATGGAAGATTTATTAAAATTAATGAATCTTTGTTATTGGAAGATTTGTTTTCATCATAAACTGGGGCAAAAGCCAGTATTTTGTTTTTTCCATTCTTTTTTTTGGCCTCAAAGTAAGTGTTGTATCTTAATGTTGCTGAATAGGAATAAGACAATGGGTGTTTTTTGAGCAGGTAGGGGAGGTCGCGATAATTTATCTTATCAGTTTCAAAATCATATTCAATTAATAAATCAAATGGGAGATACCCCAATAATCCATCGGGAATAATAATTAATCTATTATTGGCTAGTAGTTTATCATGTGGTTTTATCAATAAATTCCACAGATAATACGAGTGGTATTTAAATTCATAAAACTTAACTAAGCTTTGTTTGCTAAGATCAACATACTTAAGGGATATTATATAGTTCAATGATGTATAAAAGTTTGAGTCAATTGGTACCGCTTCTATACTAAAATCATCAGACGAAATTGCCATTATATATAAAGTACTATCGGCAACTAAATATTCCAGTATAACTTCATCATCGGCAAGCTTATCTTTTATTTTATCCAGGCTAATAACCTTGTTTTGGTATTTTACAGAATAATATTTAGGAAATCGATTTTCAATATCAATTATCAGGCTGTCGTATGTGTTAAGAAGAGTTAGTAATTGCGATTCTAAAAGGTTAATACTATTCTTATCAGGTATATCTTTGGTTTTTGCATTACCAAGCAATTGCCTTAATCCATTTATTTCATCTTTTAATTGATGCTCATAATTAAAAATTTCAATGGGGATATCAGAAGTTTTAAGGGCATACTCAGTATTTACTTCTGCTAATAATGCCGATGATTTACTTCGCTCAATAAAATCAGAAATATTTTCAAGATAGTGAATGTCGTTTGTATTACTATAAAGTTCGAAGGAGTTTTCCACAGCAAGTATGTAAACAGGATTAATTAACTCTATTAGTAATAGTTTATTGGCATCGCTAAGTCGACCACTAATTTCTTCCAATACATTTAAAGCCTGATTAAAAACAGTATCTGCTTTAAATAAATATTCTTTATTTCCACTTTGGTGATATTTCAAATGAAGGGCTGAAGCGTATCCAACTTCGGCTTCTTTTTCATTGATTACTCTTGAGTTATCGCCATTAAAACCAGTAGTATCTTTATTGTAAGTGGCTATGGATCTTAAGAAGTAGTTAATGGCTGAATCAGCATTCTTCTCATTTTTAAGATAGTAGGTGCCTATTTTTGACAAGACTGTTGCATATTTATCAGGGTTTTCACCAATAAATACCTTTGCTGCTTCAAGTGATTTCCCATAATAATCCAAACACATTAAATTATTTTTTTTGTTTAGAAGGAAATCAGCATAACTTAAATATAGATCATGTGAACGTTTTGGATTAACATCCTCTTCATCCAGTAAATCGAGAGCTTGTTTAAAATATCGATTTGCATTTTCGTCATCTTTAATAGCTGCATATGATATCGCAATATTATTATTTAGAATTAGTTTCAGATCATTACTAGGAGAATGATCAAGGCCTTGTAAACAATAAACTATTGAGGAATAATGATCACCTTTATCACTACTTACACTACTTAAATTAAAATAGGTCCGTGATATATCCTCCTCCATATCTTCGGCACTTGCTGAATACACTTCTAATGCTTTTTTGCAGTATAGTTCAGCTTTAGAATATTCGTAGGCATAATATGAATTATTCCCTTTGTTATTATTAATACCAGCTAAAGCAATATTGTTAGCACCAAATTTATTGCTCAAAACAGTCTCAGCATATTCATAGTACTTATTTGCCTCCTTTAATTTTCCGGTAAAAGTCGTAAATAGAGCATAATTGTAGTAATATCTCCAAACAAAACTGCTATCATCAATAAGCCCACTTTTATTCAAAACAATTAATGCAGTATCAAAATAGTCGAAAGCTGAACTGTATTTCCCTTGCACTGCATAAAAAATTCCGATATTTAAATTTGCCAAATACAGATTAGTATCTGAAATGTTGTTCTTAATTAAAGGTTCTTTCGCTTTTTGACAAAAATAAATGGCACTATCATAGTTTTGATTCCTCATGTACCCAATTCCAATGTAGTTAAGTGTCTTGGAAATCGATTTATGATGATCGAAAAGAACCTTTTGCTTAATTATATTGCATTTTTTTAGTGTGTCAATACCTCGCTGGTATTCTTTTTTATAAATTAAGTTTTTACCTAATACATGATATGCTTCTGCTAAAACTATGCTATCAGGAAATTCCATTTGAGGGATAATAATAAATGCTAGTGAAATAAGTGAATCAGACACATTTCTATTATTTTTTAACCAATACTCTTCACTCTGCTTTACTAATCTTTTTACTGAATCGTTTATGCTGATATTTTTATTATCCTGAATTACTAAATTGGGGTTAGAGATGGATTGGTATTGAGCCGAAAAGGCTACAGAAGTCAATAGAATAAGTAAAATAGCAATAACCTTATGTAATATCTCTAAAGAATGAAAAATATTATTTTCCCCGGCTATTTTGAGCACTCTATGTTTTGGTTTGGTGATTTGATCAACAAAAGTAGCAATCTTGTTAAATTTTCAACATTAATTTTCTCATTTACCTGAAATATTTACTAACAAGGTTTTTTTAACAAAATGGACAAAAAAGTTCGAAAACTGATCAAGATAAATTTGCATGGGATTTTAATCATCTGCTGCATTTTTTAATTTATCAATAATACCTTCTCCGTGCAATTCAAATTAAATATTAAGCATAAATAATTTCAAAAAAAAAAGAGGTTGTTTCCAACCCCTTTTTTATAGCTAGTTTATCTATCTGTTTTTCGTAATAATGCTCGATTTGTTTATTAATTCGACTTTTGAAAGCGACCATGAATATTTCTATTACCTAAGTTTAATTTGTATAGGTAATGTCCTGTTGGTAAACTCTCAGTTTCTATGCTAATTAATTGGATTCCCTTGGTTATGTTTTGGTTAGTAATTTCCTTTACCAATCTGCCGTTTAAGTCATATATAAATATGTTTGCATTACAATTGTTTTGACTTGTGATTTTTAGATTGAGATTATTTATTACAGGATTAGGATAGCAAATAACTTCCATATTTAGAGCAGGATTAGGAATCGAGCTTGAACTAGTTGTAATTATTCTAGGTAAGCTAATTTCAATATCTTCAATCTCATTTGATTTGGTATCGAGTACCATTCCCCCTTCAAGTAATGAAAACCCGCCGGTTTCGTTAATAACAGAGTTGGTAGTTTGCTTAACCTTTACCCTGAATAGATTTTCTCCGAAGAATTTGTTGCCTGGGTTTTCATTCTCATCTAGCCAAATTACTTTGAGTATACCGTTTTGCTGATCAATGTCAAAATGAAAATTTTCGTCAGGACCAGTTACATCAGTGATTTCTATTTGATTGGTTGGATATACAAAGTTTAAATTAAAACCACTTATTAAGTTATTATAATTTGATCCAATTTCTAACTCAACTTCACCTTCGTATACCATTGTAGCTACTTGGTTATCAGATGCTATTAGTTCGCCATCTCTGCCACCCGGTAACCAAACTCCTTCAACATCACCTGTTGATGTAGCCCATACGGTTGTTGTAACAATTGGATCACGAGAGCTCGAAACAGTAATGTTAACCTCCTCAAATTGCCAATCATCAGTTGGAAATGGGTTTCCTTGCATAATGTAACTAATCAAAACAATAAAATAATCACTAAATGTTACATTGCCACTACCATTTACATCAGCCGCATTAAACTCATAATCGGTGAATGTATAATATCCAAATAAATAATAAAGGATCATAGAAGCATCGATCAAGTTAATATTTCCAACAGGCAGGCTTGTGGACGGAACAAGAACATAATCACCGGATGGAATATTGTAAAAATCAAATTCACCTATACTATTTGTAACGGTTGTAGCAATTAAATTATCACCAGTATCCAATAGTTCCAAAGTTATGTTTGGTAAAGGGTTTGCTGGATTTTCATGATAATTAACTACTCCTGATATTTGATTTTGTGCTGATAATGAGTAGAATACAAAAAGAAAAGCTATTATTGCAGTGTGCTTAAATATGTAACGTTTCATAGCAAAGAGGTTTATGTGGTGAAAAAAAATAATTATTCTCTAACTAGTAGTACCAAAAAAATATTTTTTTATACCTATTTCCAAAAAAAAAATGCATTTTTTTTAATTTTATTCACAGTCATGTGTTCAAAAAGAGTTTTTCTTTGATATTTTTGACGATTCTAAAAAAAATGAAAAAACAAGGATGGTAAATATATTAAAACAATTATCGGTTATCATAATTACCCTTATAATTGCACAAACTATTTCAGCACAAGATAATTACGATATTAAAATTAAGATTGATGGCTATACAGATTCAACACTTCTCCTTACTTCTTACTTTGGTGAAAAGATAAAAATTGTTGATACTGCGTATTCTGATAAATCAGGAGAATTTTTCTTCAGGGGGGAAAAAAGATTACCTGGAGGAATCTATATGGCTGTAAGTATGACAAAAAAGAAACTTTTCGAGTTCATTGTTAGCTCCAGTCAGAATTTTGTATTATCAACCGACACATCAAATTATGCTCTGAATATGAAGGTTAAAGGATCAGTTGATAACAAAGTATTCTATTCTTATTTAAAGTATAATGAAGAGATGTATCGACGGAACGCTTCATTAAAAAGTAGTATTGATTCATTGGAAGCATTATCCATAGAAACAGAAGATTTAAAAATCCAACGTGAACTACTAAATAAAGAAGCAATCAATTTTAAGTTAGAGGTTATCGAAAAAAACAATGGAACCTTTGTTTCAGCGTTGTTAAACTCAATGCGCGACATTGAAATTCCGGATTCAATTTCGAATTCAACTGATAGCACAATTTCATTTAGGTATTATAAGCAACATTTTTGGGATAATCTTGACCTTAGTGATAGTAGTTTATTGCGTACACCTGTATTTATGCGAAAGATTAAACAGTATTTCGAACAGGTTGTTGTTTTTCATCCTGATTCGGTGATCGTTGCAATAGATACTATCATTTTGAAAGCCAGGCCATCTGATGAAGTTGTGGGATACTTAGTATGGCATTTTATATCTGAGTATCAAAATCCAAAATTTATGGGATTTGATAAGGTATTTGTACATCTTGTTGATGAATATTTTAGCAAGGAAGATATGCCAAATACAACACCATCAGTACTAACATCACTACAGGAAAGGGCGGATAAATTACGACCCATACTATTGGGTATGCCTGCACCACAGCTACTATTAATAGATTCATTGGGATCACTTATTTCTTTTCAGCAAATTACCAATAGTTATACAATACTGTTTTTCTGGGACTCTGATTGCGGAATATGCGGAAAAGAGATTACCGAACTACAAAAATTGTACGATCAACCTGAATATGACATTGAAGTATATGCCATAAATGTAAATAGTGATCTTGAAAAGTGGAAGAAAGCCGTTGTTGAAAAAAATGTTCCCGGAATAAATGTAAATGGAACACGAAGTGCTACAAAAGACTTCCACGACCTATATGATATTTATGGAACTCCAGTAATCTATGTACTTGATAAGGACAAAAAAATTGTTGCAAAACGTATTGGAGCAGATAAAATTACAGAGTTTATTGATAATTATAAAAAAAATTAATTGTTAGATTTTAAGGTTTACTTGTGTAACATTTATCTGGAGTTTTCTTTTTGTTGTTAATAATACTTGATAATTCAAATCAATGAGGCTCAAATTTCAAAAACGAAGTGTATTGAAATTTGTTAGCCGAACTCCTGCCCGTCCGGTCAGGCGGGGGATCCTGAACGAAGTGAAGGATCTCCTGGGTTTTATTCCCCGCCCCTTGGGGCGAATATGTAAGGAATTTCCCATATGATACCCCGTTGCTTGCGGCGGGGAGATTCATTTTATTTAACTCTTATACAACTTATTATTGTTGGTGTTGTCATATTAATAGATTAGTTGTTTTGTTGTAATTGTATATAGATTAAAAACGATAATGTCTTTCAACTGACTTTTAGATTGACCTGGATTTGATTGATAGAAATCTATTTTAACATGCTTAGTTAGTGATTGTCTGAAAGTTTTGGAAACATTTGCTATTATTATTCGTAAATTTTTTTTAATATGCACCTTCATTACACTGTTGCATTATTTTAGTTAATAGTTAGGTAATCAATAAAGTATAATCAAAATAAATTTCAAATATGAATAGTTTATTTACTTTTCTCAACCTAAGGTTATTATATTTCCTATCAATTAACAAAAAAATTGATAGATACCTTTATATATTGATGTTTGGAATTTTATTGTTTCCCTCCATTTCAAAGGCCGAGGGATCCAAAGAAATTTATCAGGGAGCCTTTGCTACCCGACTATATTTATGTAGCAATTTTTTAACATTATGTGATAATTTTGGTGGAGACCGTACCCAATTTGCAGTATACGAATGTACTGAAGAAGACCGTCTTTACTTTAATGTTTATGCAACTGATGAAGTTGTATACCTAGGTTTAAAAGGTGGTGGTAGTTTAGGGAACAACAAAATTGTTTATCGGATAAAAAATTTGAATGGTGATATTGTATTAACTGAAACAGACTTCCCTTTAACTGTTCTTGATGATGGATTTATTGAAAATATTGATGAGGCAAGAGTAGGTCCTAATCAAATTGCAGGAATAGGAGGCTATGATGCAATTGAATTCACACCACCTGATGTAGGAGCCTATTATATTGAATTTCAGAGAGTAAATAATAATACAGGTTTGCCTAATCCCGGTGGATTTGAGATTGAATTTTTCGATATTACCGTTGCAAATACGACAACCAATACAGCAAAACCAGGGCGCTTGCATTGTAAAGCGTGGCAACTTTACGAAACTAATGGGGATCATTGCTCTGCCAAATTTTACATCTATTCCAACGATAGTATAATTACTTCTTTGGATTTAAATAATATGCAGGGAGGTATTTGGGTTACTTTTTGTAATCAAAATGGTTGTGGCAATACCGGGAATTTTGAATTGGATAGAAAATCTGTTGCAGGTCAGGTTTATGCCCCGCAATACAAAGTATTTTTAAATGAGCCCGATGTTGATATCTTCCCGCCTGCGCAAATACTTGGTTCAATAATACCACCAATATTAGGGCAAACACATTGCGACGATGGTACCATTGATTTCACGATAGAAGTCGATAAGGCAGCTAATGTGGAAATTGAACTGGATTTTGATTCACCCTATGTTTCCCGAACCATTATTACTCCTGTAATTGCCGGAATAAATACTATAACATGGGATGGCTATGACGGCACACAACCAATTGCTTTCCCTGTTCCAAATGGTGTAAACATAAGTATATCTGTTACATATATAAATGGATTAACAAATCTCCCGCTTTATGATGTTGAGCGTAACTTGGATGGTTTTGTTATTGAATTGGTGAGTCCCACTGGCACTACACCTCTTGTTTATTGGGATGATTCAAACTTTCCAGGTGGAACAACAAACTTTGCAGGATGTGCGAGTACAACATTCCCATGGAATGGGTGTCATCTTTGGAATAACGATCTTTCTGGTAATGAATTTGGTAATGAAAGAACAATTAATACATGGTGGTATACCTCATCAATAACTAGCTATCCACCAGATATTATACAAGAACGGAAACCCGTACTTCTATCATTTGTGCAGGCACCTCAAGCATATTGTGCAGGTGAGTATGGTGTATTTATTTCGGTGGTAGCCGATCCAAATACCGAAGTATATAACTGGAATTATACAGGTACCGATTATAATATTATTCAGGCTGATCCGGGTGATACTTTTATTTATATTGATTTTGGTCCCTTGGCAACTCCTGGTAACATTGAGGTTTACGGTACTAATTCAAACTGTACCGATCCAGGGCCAACCGCCACACTTGCGGTTGCAATAGCCGCAATCCCTCAACCTCAAATAACAATTAATCCAAATGATACTGTTTGTATCAATTCCACCACATTTTTTGATGGTTCCGATCTTAGTGGTACTAATATTACATCTTGGGGATGGGCTTATGGTGATGGCGATTTTGGTGCTGGCCAAAATACTACCCATAACTACGGAGGAACAATGTCAGGTACTGTACAATTGATTGCCATTAATGATGATGCTTGTACAGATACTGTTTATCATAGTGTTGAGGTTACAAATCCAACCATTGGCTATAGTTTTTTACCCGATCCTGCTTGTCTTGGTGATATAATTTCCTTCACAGGAACTGGTGATATAGTAACTTATACCGATTGGAATTGGGATTTTGGTGATGGAGATTTCGGTACCGGTCGTGATGTCCAGCATCTTTTTACTTCTGCTAATATTTTCGATGTAACCTTATCTGTTTGCTCAAAAACAGAAATGCAACAGGTAACCATTAACCCTCAGTCTATTGCATATGCCGGTGTCCCTGATACAATTTGTCAGGGCGACCCATATGATTTCGCTTTTGCACCGAGTCTTCCTGATTCTGCAAGTTGCGATTCAATTAAATGGATAACATCAGGGATTGGATCATTTAACAATGATAAATTAATTCATCCTGTATATAATACCCTACCTGCAGAACTTGGAAATGTACCACTTTCACTTATCGCATATGGAGTAGATCCCTGTGGCAACGATACTTC
>JABMPH010000288.1 GCA_013203805.1 Bacteroidota bacterium
GAAGCAATTCACAATAAGGATTATTCCGTTGTGAAAACATTTAAAGCGGCCTCTCCGGATGTCGCTTTTTTTATTAATATTCACTTAATCCATTTTGCGTTTTAAGAATAATAATAAACCAAAGTGATGTCTATTGTTAAAAATAAACCCATAATCATTGATTATTAACCAGATAGAAGCATTGAAGAATAGCAGTATTTTTTTGTTCTCACAAATATAGGGAAAAACTATATATGTTAATGTGTTTAAACAAAAAAGCCGACACCCAAATAAATGAATGCCGGTTAATAATTTAGACCTAAGAGGAAGTCCTATCTCGAAATCACTAATTTACCCTTATATTCCTGATTATGAATAACAACATGGTATAAATATATGCCGACAGGAATGGATCTAATATTGATTTTGTTTTCTGAATCTATAACAGATAATATTACTTTCCCTGATATATCAATCAATTCAAACTCACACGAGTTGTTTCCAATATCAATAATTACATAATCGGATGCAGGGTTAGGATATATTTTTAACTCAGTTGTATAATCATTATTAGGAGTACCCGTAATATGATCGGAATAGTAATATTCTTTTACTTCTCGGGTTTCCCAGATACTATCATCTTCATCCCACCTTTGGTATTCCCTTATGAGCAGCATGCTGGTGTATTGTGGGGTTATCATATCAAAATTATAATATGGTTCAGGAACTATCGGGTTGCTCCATAAAAAAGTAAAAAGAAAACAATGCCATGGGAGTACTAAATCGACGAAAGGATAATTTGAATTGTACGATCTTAATGTTCGAGCATCAGGTTTCCAATCCAACGATGTTGTATTCCAGTTGGATCTCAAACTTTCTAACATGTTGCCAAAACTATCATAGTATAATTCGGTTTGTGATGAAATATTCCAACTGTTTGATGAAGTTTGCCAGGAGTAATGTAATTCCTTATTTAACCGTGATTGCGAATTATGTGTGTATTCAATTTTACTTGATGGAATCCAGGAATTTGACACAAAGTTATACTCAATATATTCTGTTTTCAACCCAAGAGTGTTGTATGTGCTAACACATTTAAAATCATTTACCCAGCTACTGGTTAAGTCATCATATTCTTGATTAATGTATTCAATAAGATGTTGATTTGCATCATATCCATAAACTAAAAACACCGCATTATTCCATGTTGCACTACTTGTATCATAGGATAAAACGGTAATATTATTGTAGTTGCCAAAGTCATTATATGTATATTGAAATTGTTCTAAAGGAATCAATATAGTTAATGAATCATCCCAGTCGTGTGTAGTCAGGGTTTCAAGTATGTTGCTGTTGTCATAATCGAATTCAGCTTTAAAAATCGGATACCATTGTAAATTACTATAATCCATTGCATTATACAATTTTTGTTTTATCAATGTATCATTTTCATAAGTATAGTCAATTCTCAGATATGGTATTTGTATTCCATCAAATATGTAATTCACATATTCCGTTTCAAGCTGATTTAGTTGATCATAGTTATATACATAGTTTAAATCATTATCCTGATTATATTCATAAATAGAATCCAGATATTGGGGAATGGCATTTATTTCACGACCAGCATTATAATTATTGTTGGGATTATTCTTATTCGTCTGTTGATTTGCAGAAAAATGAGGAATATTAACTGCTTTTTCTTTATTGATAAATGTCCTAATATCGGGTAAATTAAACTCCTCCTGACTAATTACCTGACTAACGAAAACCACCACACAACAAAATAGGAATGTAACTTTTTTCATAACAATTGGTTTTAAGTTGAGGGTTCAGAATTATTAGCTTTTTCCGGATGATTAAAGAAACCGCAGAACCCTTTAACGATTTTCTTTAATCGACTTAAAAATAAAAACTTTTTTATTGTGAATTACAGAAACAGAAAAATAATTTTTTACAAAGCAGCAAGGTTCAGCCAGTTTGGTTCAGACAATAAACCTATAGTCTCACTGCTACTGATATGGATTTGCAATTCGTATCACTTTTCTTCCGGATTACAAATCAGGAAGAGTTTGTTCGTTTTTCGCATTGCGAAAATCGAAAATTCGTTTAATTCGATGATAAAAGCAAAATTCATGATTTTTGAGAATGGGATTTTATGTCATCTCACTATGTGCGCCCTTTTTTCAGGGTCATGTTTCTCATGAGGACAAAACAAAAAAAACAAATACTCTAATTCTCAGTAACAATACCACCGGTCAGTCTCAACAACTCGGTATGTGTATCAATAATATCATAAATGGCATTTAGCTTGCGGTGGGCAGCATTTAGGTATATCAATTGCACATCGCGAAAGTTAAATGAGTTTATTGTACCATTGCGGTATTTATCGGTTGCAATCTGCATATTTAACTCGGCACTTTCCATATTTGAATTAGCAACATTAAGCAGTTGTTTTCGGATATCGTAAAGCTCATACTGATTAACCAATAAGTTTGCTAAAGTTTGTTTAATCTCCAGAGTTTCCAACAAACCTATATGTTCACTAATGCCAGCCTGCTGAATTGCACTGCGCGTGTTTCCCCCGTTAAAAAGATTAAAGCTAAGTGTGAAATTTGCGTAATAGTCAAATGAATGACTATCGTAATTATTATCCTTGGGCAGATCGTAATACCCTTTATTATAGTCTGTTCCAGCGTTAAGCATCAAAGATGGGTAGCTGGCACTTTTTGCAATGCCAGTGCCCTTTTTAAGGATTTCCTGATTAACATATTGGTTTTGTAATGTCTTATTACTCGACATCATCTTTTGTTCAAGATCATCAAGATTATAAGTATAAGTCTCTGTTTGAAAACTATCAACTAAAATAAAACTTACTTCTGGAGGTTCTCCCAACAATAAGTTCAAACGAAGAAATGCATTTCTTACATTTAGCTTTTGAAGCAGATAATTGGTTGAATCGCTTAAAAATGAATTTTTTGCCTGTAATACTTCAAAGGTAACAGCACTACCAATGTCTTTACGTATCATTTCATATTCATAGCGATCGCCTGAAAGGTCTTTGACTTCTGCTAATACCTTGAGCCTTTCCTGTTCGAGCAAAGCGAGATAATAACCAAGGATAATCGACTGAACCGTATTCTCAACAACAAGAGCCGAATTTCCTGCCGAGTATCTTTCCAACAGATCAAGTTTTTCCTTATTCATTTTTACAGAAAACCCATTGAATAGTATCCAATTTACATTTACATAAGGCGATAATCGGTTTGTGTATAAGTCACTCCTGTCGTCAGGGTTTTGAACCGATGGAGTATTGTCAAACCTGTTTATGCTGTTAACACCAAGGGTTATTGAAGGATACCTGCCAACCGTTCCCCAGCTATTATTTAGCTGTGCTGATTTATAATACTCCTCGAAAATAAGTACCTGAAAGTTGTTTTCAAGCCCTTTAAGAATGGCTGTTTCAAGAGAAAGTTCCTGCTGACCCTGTGCGTTGTTAATTGTAAAAATCCCTGAAAAGGCTATTATTACAATTACAATATATTTATTTAAATTCTTCATTTCTACTTCTTTTTCAGATAATCAGTGCTTAATCAAGAGTCCTGTGATGAAAAATAATCGCTTTTTCGACCTCTTCCGGCTCAGGATATTTCCTGATTGCTGCAATTTCATCTTCGGTTAATTGTGATTTTGGATCCCCAAGTTTAATCCATAGGTTTATATTGCGGAAAAACCATTTCCAGAAGCGTTTAAAATCATTTAAGATTAAAATCAGTACGGGGAAAAATACCAGAATAAAACCTGTGCCTATTAGTACACCATATGCCAGTGAAACAGCCAATGGGATTAGAAATTGTGCCTGAAAACTCTTCTCTAAAATAATTGGATACAGGCCTACTGTTGTGGTTATTGTAGTAAGGACAATGGCTCTGAAACGTGCTTTTCCTGCTTGTACAACTGCATCTTGTACTTTAACACCTTCAACCAAAAGCGAGTTGTATTTGGAAAGGAAGACGACAGCATCATTAATAATTACACCCGAAAGCGCTATCATGCCCCATGTACTTAACATTGAAACGGGAATACCCTCTATTCCGTGTCCCCATGAGGCACCAAGCCATGCAAGTGGAATCATCGCCACAATTATCACACCTTGTGTAAAAGATTTAAAGTGAATTACAATAACCAAAAACATCATAGCAAATGCGATGCTGAAAAATTTGATAATTTGCTCCATGGTTTCGTTTGAATCGCGTTGCTGACCCTGATACTCTACTGTTACACCCGGATAAGTTTCTTCTATTATTGGAAGGATATCTGTTTTAATTTTTTCAATGATCGGAGGTACAGCATCATATGGATTTAGCAAATCAGCATCCACCCTTACTTCCCTTGCACTGTTAAAATGCTTAATACTAACAGGCCCGCGATCGATAGTATATTCTGCCAATTCGCTTAATGGGTACTCACCTGCCATGGTTTTAATCTTCATATTCTCAAGCTGACCGATATTAATCCTGTCGCTTTTGGGATATCGAACCCAAACGCGCAACTCATCTTTTCCTTGCTGTAGTCGCTGAGCCTGTCCACCAAAGAAACCTTGCCGTACCTGATTTGTGAGGCTAGCCTGACTAAATCCAAGAAAATATGCCTTTGGTTTAAGTGTTAGCTGTATCTCACGCTTACCTGCCGGATTAACATCAGTAATATTATTAAGGGCCTTAATTTGTTTCATGCCCCTTAGTAGATAATCTTTTGCTGCATTTAGCTCATCCATATCCTTACCTAGTAGACTGATTGAAACAGGAGTGCCAAATGTGTTTCTGCCCGCGATTTTAACTTTCTCTGCTTCCGGGATTGGCCCCAGCTTGTTTTGAACTCTGGTTACGATCTCAAAACTGGATGTGCCAGAGTTTTCAAGATCACGAAGCAGAACGAATACATTACCTGCATGTGAACCAACTTCCTGACCATTAAATGCAGAACCTGTTGAAACAA
>JABMPH010000289.1 GCA_013203805.1 Bacteroidota bacterium
ACAACCTGGTACAAAAGGCTTGCCCGGGTAGATTGTATGACTGATTGGACCGGAGCTGCCGAATCAAATGTGCTGGAAATGACGGTATATACTACATTCGCAGCAGGTGCAATTGCAACAACAGGCGAAGACATTTGTTTCAATGGAGATCCCGCGCTAATAGGCAGCACTACAGTAGCCAGTGGAGGAGATGAATCAATTACCTATCAATGGCAAAGTAGTTTGGACGCAGGCTTCAGTTCACCAACCAATATTACATCCAACACAGCTACTTATGATCCGCCTACAGGATTGACCGTGACCACATGGTATCGCCGTCAGGCACAGGATGGTACATGTAACACAACCTTTACTACTTCCACAGGTGTTTGGAAAGTTACGGTGTATAATAACTTCACCCCAGGAGCCATTGCAAGTACAGGAGAAACAGTTTGTTACAATGGAGACCCTGCTTTAATAGGCAATACCACAGTAGCCAGTGGAGGAGATGAATCCATTACCTATCAGTGGCAATACAGTACCGATAATTTTAGTACAGTAACCAGCACCATATCAAGTAGTGATGCGACAACCTACAATCCCCCATCAGGTCTTACAGCTACCACCTGGTACCGCCGTCAGGCTAAAGATGCAACCTGTAATACCACTTTCACTTCTTCTTCGGGTGTATGGCAAGTTATTGTTCACCCTGAATTCATCAGTGGAGAAATAAGTGCAGCAGGAGAAACCATTTGTTACAATACCAGCCCAACCACAGCGATTGGCAGTACAACTCCAGCTGGTGGAGGTGATAATACAATCACTTACTCCTGGAGATCTTCGGCTGATAGTTATGCTGTAGCTATCGATGGAGCAACTTCATCAACCTACACACCTGCCGGACCTTTAACAAGTTCAACTTCATACAGGCGTTATGCGAAGGACAATACCTGCAATACAACACCGGAAGTTTCCACCGGAACATGGACGGTAACAGTAAACGACAACTTCACAGCAGGGGAAATCGAAACAACGGGGGAAAATATTTGTAACAGTACTGTTGATCCCGGAATAATAGGAAGCATAGAAGACGCCAGCGGAGGAAATGAATCAATTACTTACCAATGGCAAAGTAGTTTGGATGCAGGATTTAGTTCTCCAACCAATATTACTTCCAATACAGCCACTTATGATCCACCAAGCGGATTAACACAAACCACATGGTATCGTCGTCAGGCAGTAGATGGCACTTGTAATACTACTTATGAAACATCTACAGGAGTTTGGGAAATAACAGTATATCCTGAATTTGTTGTGGGAAGTATTTCAGATGATCAGGCGTTTTGCCAAAGTGGTATACCCGATGAGTTAACAGGAGTTGCTCCAACAGGAGGAAATACGCCATATACCTACCAATGGCAAAACTCATTAGACGGCACAAGCTTTTCGGATATCACGGGGGCTGAAAGTATAAACTATCAGCCAGGTGAATTAACCGATACAACCTATTATCAGTTATTGCAAACCTCAGCTTCAGGATGTGGAACATTAGCCACAAATATGGTAACAATAACAGTACACAATTTATGCTGTTCATCGGAAGCAAACTATTGCCAGGAACCCGATCCAACCAATCCAACAGGAAGAATATCAGATATAGCAAACAGCACAAAAATCTATGATAACTTCTGGGGAATTGTAGGAGGTGTAACAGGCATTGAATGGTGGGGAGTTATGGGCGATGGTACAACACTATGCAGCGAAGATCCCAAGGATTTTGAAATAATAGTATACACCGACAATGCCGGGACGGTAGGTGATGTATTTGCTACTTACAATATATCGGTAAGCGGAACACCAACAGGTGCAACTTACGGAACAGCAAACGTTCCCATATTACGCTTCGAAGCTATTTTACCTAATCCTGTACCACGAATGTCAACCGGATGGGTTTCTATACAAGGTAATCCTTCAGGCACTTGTGAATTTACATGGCTAAACTCACCAAACGGTGATAATAAATCTTTTATGGATGGCAGAAGTCAGCAGCTTACCGAAGACTTTGCTTTTAGCTTAACAGCCGACCCCAATATCCCGCTCTCAGATTGGGCTGTTTATATTGGTATATTCTTAATTGGAGGGTTTGTTGTATTAAGGTTTAGGAAAAGGCTTGTTGCTTGAGTTGTGGGTTTTGAGTTGCGATTTTCAAACGTAAAACATATAAGGAATAACTTTTAACCACATTAATAAGCTGTTCCTCTCAGAGGACAGCTTTTTTCGTGTTAAATCATACAATCCATGTTTATTCAATAAGTACTATCTTTGGTTTATCTATTTAGTAATAAAATATCATGTCGAAAAAGAGTAAGATAAAGGAACTGAAAAAAGATACAAACAAAGAAAAGCTTGCCAAAAAAGCTGCTTATAGTAGATTTCTTAAGGACTTTTTGCCCCTTATGATAGCAGTTGTGTTGTGGTTTGTTACGCTATCAATACTACATCTACCAGATATAAAAGGTGAAGTGCAACATTTTTTTACAAAATTTACACTGGACTCTACTTTATTGTTTGGGAAAATATTGTTTATCCCCATCGAAAGCCATAGTTTCCCAAATATTACGGTGGACGGATTTACAATGAGAGTGGTTATGGAATGTACTGCCTATAATTTCTATATTTTCGTGATTTATTTAAGCCTTCTCTCACCGGTTTCATGGAAACAGCGCTTTGTTACCCTAGCTATTTTTCTGGCAGCCGTGTTCGTGGTTAACAACATGAGGTTTATTGTATTGGGGTATATTGGACAATATTCGGCTCAACTATTCCATTATCTCCACGACTACCTTTGGAATATACTATTCGGATTTATGGTTTTCCTCATTTGGGCATGGAGATACAATAGTTCAGGAACTAAAGCTGAAAAAATAGAGGTTGAACAAAAAAGCTGATAGATTATGTATAAGAAATTAATATCCTCAACCCGAAACAAAATTATCCTTCTCCTACTTATTTCGCTAGTGGTTTTTACAGGCTGGGAGTATGGTATGGAAACCGGATATTTAAAGGTATTAGTTGGAACGACAAATTTAAGTGTTGGGGTTATAAAAAAGGATACCAAAGTTGAGCTGGAGACCACAATAAGTAAAGAAAACCCTTACCAATTTAAAGTAAGTACAATAGTTGATGGACGAAAGGGCTCGTATCCACAAGAGATAGGGGGAATAGTACAACCCTTTGTCATAATACTTTCGTGGCAGATTTTTCTCTTTTTTGTACTCACTCGAAGGTCGGCCTTACGTTCGTTAGCAGTTAATTTTGTAATATTCTTACTTGTTCAGGTTATTTTCCTGATATTCCTTACAGGATATTATACCTCAGATTTTCAAAAATTTGTTTACGATATGATGATGGATAGTTTTTATATTATCGCCATCATTCTTATTATCAAGGATAATATGTTATATCCCATATTTAGGAGGTCGAATTAGCTTTATTGGTTTACACGTACAAATAAAAACAAAAGTTGGTATGTTAATTTTATTTTATAGTTGTGTGCAAGCTAACGCAATTTCAATATTGAATAGCTTTTGCTAATTTGCAAAAAAAATATTGTCATGGAAAATAAAACACAATTTGAAGAAATAAAGCAGTTTAATGAAATTGGACAAGAATTCTGGAGTGCTAGAGAACTTTATACAATATTAGAATACATAAAATGGGATAAATTTCTAAATGTAATTGAGAAAGCAAAACAAGCCTGTAAAATCTCTGGACAAGAGCCTGACAAGCATTTTCCCCGAATAGAGAAATTGGTTAAAATTGGTTCAGGAGCAAAAAGAGATATCGGAGACATCCAACTATCAAGATATGCTTGTTACCTTATTGTTCAAAATGCAGACTCTTCAAAAGAAGTTGTCGCTTATGGACAGACCTATTTTGCTATCCAAACTCGAAAACAAGAAGTTTTAGAAGAAAATTTTGAAAAACTTCAAAATGAAGATGACAAACGTCTTTTTCTGCGAAGAGAAATGGCTGAACATAATAAGCAATTAGCAGACGCAGCAAAAAAAGCAGGAGTTATTCAACCTTGGGAATATGCAATATTTCAGAATCATGGTTATATGGGTTTATACAATGGGTTAGGCGCAAAAGATATACATGCAAAAAAGGGATTGAAGAAAAGTCAAAATATTCTTGACCACATGGGAAGTACTGAATTAGCAGCTAACCTTTTCCGTGCAACTCAAACTGAAGAAAAACTAAAAAGAGAAAACATAAAAGGCAAGAAAAAAGCGAATCAAACTCATTTTGAAGTAGGCCAAAAAGTTAGACAAACAATAAAAGAACTCGGAGGAACAATGCCAGAAGAATTACCAAAAGGAGAAAGCATCAAAAATATTGGAGATAGGAAAAAAAATGAACTGAAACCAAAAAAGAAATAAAGCCAGCACACAATAAATAGGGCTCTAAGCGGTTTGCAAAACCGAGCGTGGAGTCCATGTTGAACTTTCCTCAGAGTTAAACTGTTCTTTTGGTTTAGTAACACAACCTCCCGTTTAATTCTGAGGCATCATTAGGATAGCCTGAGAGAGGGAATGCCGTAAGAATCTTGTAATTATTGGAGATACTATTTGATTAACAAGACTCTCACGCCCGCCTGACCAAGAACTTGTTCGTCGGGCAGGTCA
>JABMPH010000290.1 GCA_013203805.1 Bacteroidota bacterium
ATTTCCCCCTACAACAGTCCAAGGCATAACATCTTTAAAGACTGATGATGATGCACCTACAACTGCCCCTTCTCCAATTGTCACACCTGGTCCTATAAAACATCTTGCAGTAACCCAACTTCTTCTGCCGAGTGCAATAGGTTTAGAATACTGAGGGAAATCTTTATATCGGATGTCATGCGTTGCTGTACACAAATAACTGTACTGTGATACTATTGAATAAGCCCCTAATGTTACTGTTGCCGCGTTTTCAATAATAGTATCACTTGCAATACATGAATGTTCTTCCATCACTAAATTCCATGGCATAGATATCTTTGCACTTGAATATACAACACAAGAAGAATGAACTTTTGCTCCAAATGTTCTCAGTAGAATAATGTTCCATCTTCTTAGCATTTTCCGTGGAAAAGGTTTGGCAAATAATGACCAGATAATAGACCAAAGCATTCGCTTCAATTTATTACCCTTGCTGAATGGATACTTGAAATTGACTTCACTCATTATTCAAACAATTAGTAAATATTTTTTAGTTTTTTTTATTGGATATTGCTTATTAAAGCGAAATCCTTCTTCCTAGAATCTTTTTAATCAACAATATCACATTTTTGCAAAATACTTCACCGAAAAATAGTAATCCAAAATAATAAATTTTGAAATATATGGTACAATCTAACCCCATTTCTCCTAGTTCATGACAATGCTTTTTAAAATGTTTTCTTCCCAAGCCTCTTGTATAAGACATCAAAGGAAACGAATATTTTGATAACTCATTTTTTATAATGTTGGTCGAATTAATATTATGTTTAGTGTCGATATGGTTGGTGATTTTAAAAAAACCATTAATGAAATTCATATTATTTGTCACCAAAACTCCTGGAGTATATAATCCTTTTTCCTTCTTATTAGTTCCAAAAAATGATGTGCCATCACCAACGCCTTCTACAATGGGAGTATTGCAATAGGCAGCAGGGTATTGCAGACATACTTCGGCAAGTAAATAAAGTTGAAATAGTAAGGTATCATCCAAACAATCGATGGTATAATCTTTAACGAGGTCTCTTTTTATTGTAAAACCTGACATAAAAACACTTTTGAGAAATAGTTGAGTATATGTTTCAACACCAGGACTAAATAATTGGTCACCTTTATAGTATCTAAAATACTCATAGTTACCATCTTTCAAAAGTTGCCTCGAAGATCTTAAAATATATCCACAATTTCTATGTTCTTTAAGAAAAGTAAAATAAATATCAAAGACTTCCGGAATAAACATATCATCGTCACCCATAAAAATAACATATTCTCCTTCGGACTGTTTTATACATTCCCTCAGGTTTTTACCATGCCCAAGGTTTTCGTGATTCTCTATATATTTTACATTATATCTGGTTTGCTCAATAAAGTCCTCAACTACAGCTCTTACTTCCGTTCTTTTAGGAGCTTTGTCTTCGCAAATAACGATTTGAACATCGTTTATAAGTTTTGTATCTATGCTTTCTATTAACCTTCTTAACTCCCCAGGCCTATTGTAGCTTGGAATACAGATAGATACAAAGAAATGTTTGTCCATGCTTTTCTATTTATTCTTTAATTACTATTTATTAGGATAGATAACCATCATAATATTGATCAATGTACTCTTTTAGTGATGTACGCCAATCTTTCATTTTATTTACTCCCCTTAACTCTAGCTTTTTGGTTAATAAACGTTCTGAAGCCGGCCGTTCTGCATAATAAACATCTTTAAAATAGTCAGAACTAACTTCTGTAATTATAATTTCGTCTTCTATATTTATAATTTTCATCAATTCCTGAGCTACTTCTAAACGACCTGTTTGTCCACCACAAACACAGTTGTAAAGCCCCCAGTATTCTTTTTGAATGAGTTCTTTAACTGTTTTAGCGAAGTCGTGGGTATACGTTGGGGTGCCATCTTTATCATTTACGATGAAGATCTCTTTTTTTCCATCTTTTAGCTGTTTCATCAACTTTTGAATGAACTTCTTATCTTTACTTGGTCCAGAACCCATCATCCAACCAGCACGGCAAATTAAAAATCTTTTTGCATTTTCAACGACAAATCGTTCACCCATATATTTTGAACGAGCATAGACGCCAAGAGGATTTGGTTGATCCCAATCATCATATAATTCCTTATTTCCATCAAATATGCCTGCTGTGCTTATATATAATAGAGGTATGTCAAGTTTGTTGGCGATATAAACAGCATTTTCCACACAAAGTGTATTGGTAAGATAAGTCTCATCTTCATGCATCTCACACCACTCTAAGTCAGTATATGCGCCAAGATGAAACAAATAATCAGGATTAAATAATTCCACATCTTTTTTGTATGCCTCAAAATCCCGGAAATCCAAGAATGAAATCCAATCAGCGTTTACATCCTTATCCGTACATTTAATTTCATACTCATCCTTGAATTGGGTGTAAAAAGCTTCGCCCAACATGCCGCCGCAACCGGCAATGTAAATTTTTTTCTTCATATTGTTCTATTATCTAAAATTGTTCTTGTTCCATTTTTGTAATAGGGTTACCATACGCAATATTTGGGTAAACATTAGTATGAACATCCAATGATACATTTAGCAAAAAGGGTTGATCTGGTTTTTTCATTGCATTTTTAATCTATCCTCAATTTCTTTAATTGTGCTAATAGAATACGTGTCTATCCCATAAGCTAATGCTACTTTAGTAAAGTTGGATGCATTGTAATTACAAACTAGTATAAAGGCAAATTAGTTTGTTATAAAATCCTCATCCCTCAATTCAAGCCCGGCAAGTTTTCTCAAATAGTTTTGTGAACCTGCCACTGAATAAAATTTGTCAGGAATGGCGATTCTTTTTACTAATGGAAAATTGGATAATCTTCTTTCTTCTATCAGATCGTTGATACCTTCAAGAATTGCACTGCCAAAACCAGCTTGAGATTGATGCTCTTCAATGGTAATTATTCTTTTATGAAACTTTAAAATAGGAAGCAATTCATCTTTGTTAATCGGTTTAACAAAAGGGAAACTATAAATAGAAGCATTAATATTATTTTGGGATATGAAATCGGATGCATATTTAAGCACGGCACCAGTTGAAATTATTGTCATGTATTCATTTTTAATTTCAATTATTTCAATCAAAATTTGAGAATGCTATATTGATTCTACTCCCTTACTTCATAAAAACAGGAGGTTCCATTTCTGTTATAGGACTTCCAAACATG
>JABMPH010000291.1 GCA_013203805.1 Bacteroidota bacterium
ACCTATAATTTCAAAAAATCAGTTGAAGTAGCAAAAGCTGTTTATAAACGACGGGGTATGGAGTTTAACGAAACTGAGAAAGAAATATTTAGTACTATTTTCAAGTTAACTCATGAAAGTTAGTTTATCATCATCGATTAACAATGCACTTCTGGTACATATATTGGTTGTTGGTCAATTACACCCCTTAATATTAGTTACCTAATAAATCTGAATTAAAACATTGGCACATTAATTGACTTATAATCATTCAAAATATTTAGAATAAGGGAGTTTCAAAAATATTGCTGCTATCTTATTGTTTTAATGATTATTATGAGATACTGGATTCTTCCTGGAAAGATGTATCTGACAAATTGACTGAACGAAACTATTATATGGACAAAATATTTGGATTAACAGACATAGTGGATACCGAAACCGAATTTTTCCCTCTACTCTCTTCCGAAGATGAAGAAGTGATGAACGCAGAAGACGTTCCTGATGAATTACCAATACTCCCCCTAAGAAATACTGTGTTATTTCCGGGCGTTGTTATACCGATTACTGTTGGCAGAGATAAATCGATAAAGCTTATCAAAGAAGCCTATGCCGGCAATAAAACCATTGGTGTTGTTGCACAGAAAAATGCTGAGGTTGAAGATCCAACAGTTGATGATTTACAAAAAACGGGAACAATGGCCCGATTGATTAAAATTCTTCAAATGCCTGATGGTAATACAACTGCAATCATTCAAGGCAAGAAAAGGTTTGAAATAACTGAAATTATCCAATCCGAACCTTACTATAAAGCTAAGGTTGTGAGCCTCGAACACAAGAACAAAATACCTGAGAACACGAATTTTACTGCGCTTATTTCATCAGTTAAAGATCTCAGCATACAAATAATTGAGAAATCACCAACTATACCTTCTGAAGCCGTTTTTGCCATAAACAATATTGAAAGCCCGGTTTTCCTTGTAAACTTCATTTCATCAAATCTTAATGTTGCAAATGATGTAAAGCAAAACCTTCTAGAAATAACTGACCTCGAGAAACGTGCAAATTTGGTACTGGAAATCATGACTAAGGAGCTTCAAATGTTGGAGTTAAAGCACGACATTCAGAGCAAAGTTAAAGTTGATATGGATAAGCAACAGCGAGATTATATGCTTAACCAACAGCTCAAAACAATCCAGGAAGAACTTGGGGGGGGGCCTCATGACAATGAAATAAGGGAGCTGAACGAAAAAGCTGCCAAGAAAAGATGGTCGAAAGAAACTGCAGAGATTTTTAAAGCCGAAATGGTAAAACTTCAAAGAATGAATCCTAATGCAGCTGAATATTCTATACAGCTTGGATATCTCGACTTATTCGTTGAACTACCATGGAATGAATTTTCAAAAGATAATCATGACCTTAAACGCGCGCTTGAAGTTTTGAACAATGATCATTATGGACTTGAAAAAATCAAAGAGCGAATAATCGAGTATTTGGCTGTACTTAAACTTAAAAATAACCTTAAGTCGCCAATATTATGTTTTGTTGGCCCTCCGGGAGTTGGCAAAACGTCGCTCGGTAAATCAATCGCAAATTCATTGGGACGTAAATTTATTCGTATGTCGTTGGGAGGAGTTAGAGACGAAGCAGAACTTAGAGGACATAGAAAAACATACATTGGCGCTATGCCCGGCCGTATAATCCAAAGCCTCAAAAAAGTAAAAACATCAAATCCAGTATTTATGCTGGATGAAATTGACAAAGTAAGCGGTAGTAATTATAGTGGTGACCCGCAAGCAGCGCTACTTGGAATTCTTGATCCAGAACAAAATAATTCGTTCTACGATAATTATTTGGAGCATGAGTACGATTTGTCGAATGTTATGTTTATAGCAACAGCCAATACTCTGTCAACAGTACATCCAGCTCTACGCGACAGAATGGAAATCATAAACCTGAGTGGATATATCCTTGAAGAAAAAATTGAAATTGCAAAACGCCATCTTCTACCAAAGCAGCTTGATGCACATGGTGTTAAGGCAAAACAGGTTAAGTTTAACAAAAGTGTTATCGAAAAAATTATTGATGATTATACCCGTGAAGCCGGTGTTCGATTGTTAGAAAAACAGATAGCAAAGGTTATTCGTAACAGGGCCAAATTTATTGCAATGGATGAAGCCTATGAACCGAAACTAACAACTGATGATTTAAATGAGATTCTTGGAATACCAAGATTTCAGAAGGATAGAGACATTACAAACAAGGTTGCGGGAGTTGTTACAGGTCTTGCATGGACAGCTGTTGGAGGTGAAATATTATTCATTGAAGTTAGCTTAAGCAAGGGAAAAGGAGTACTTAAACTTTCAGGAAACCTTGGTGACGTTATGAAAGAATCAGCAGGACTGGCATACGAATACCTTAAATCACACCATCATAATCTTGGGCTTAACCCCGACATTTTTGAAAAATGGAATGTTCATATTCATGTGCCTGAAGGTGCCACGCCAAAGGATGGTCCATCGGCTGGTATAACAATGTTAACAGCACTTACATCTGCGTTTACGCAAAGGAAAGTTAAGGCTAAACTTGCAATGACCGGTGAGATTACTCTCCGTGGAAAGGTATTGCCAGTTGGTGGAATTAAAGAAAAAATACTTGCTGCAAAGCGTGCCAATATCAAGGAGATAGTCCTGTCGAAAGAAAACAGAAGGGATATTGAAGAAATCAAGGAGGATTATATTAAAGGAGTAAACTTTATTTTTGTTGATGATATGCTCGAAGTAATCGACCATGCGCTTCTCGATACTAAAGTTGATAATCCACTTGTTATCGACTAAACAAACACTTGATAATAATCACTATGTTCAAAATGACAAAATACTCCAAAACTGAAAAAGGACTATTTTTCAATACTAGAACAAAAAAAAATATCAACTTCATTCTAGGTGTAGCAATTATATCTTTTATGATCAGTTCATGTAATAACCGTGATTCTGATTCTGAGAAAACCGTTTTCAGTTACAATGAATCATCAGGTATAATATCTCTAGACCCTGCATTTTCTCGTGATCAGGCTCATATATGGGTTTGCAATCAGCTATATAACAGTCTTGTTAAACTCGATGATAGTCTCAATGTAACACCATCAATTGCAAAAGATTGGGAGATATCTTCTGATGGCCTTGAGTATAGGTTTAACCTTCGTGGTGATGTTTACTTCCATAGTGATTCATGTTTTATGGAAAATTCGAGAAAAGTTATAGCAAATGACTTTGTTTATAGCTTCAATCGACTACTTAATCCCAAAACTGCTTCGCCCGGCACATGGGTGCTATCAAATATAAAGAAAATTGGTGATGATTATTTGATTAGCTCACCAAACGACAGCACTTTAGTTATTCAATTATCTGAACCTTTTCCTCCATTTATTGGAATACTTAGCATGAAATATTGTTCAGTTATTCCACATGAAGCTATCGAATTATATGGTGTTGACTTCAGAAAACATCCTGTTGGAACTGGGCCTTTCAAAATGCAGAATTGGGTTGAAAACATAAAACTCGTGCTTCGCAAGAATCCTGATTATTTTGAATTTGAAAGGGGAAATCGTTTACCACATCTCGATGGAGTTGCTATATCATTCTTAATTGATAAGATGACAGCTTTTATGGAGTTTGTAAAAGGTAATTTCGATTTTATATCAGGTATAGATCCTTCATACAAAGATGAATTATTAACCAGATCTGGAGAGTTAAAACCTAAGTTTACCAACAGATTTAACATGATCGAAGGACCGTATTTAAACACAGAATATCTTGCCATATTTGTCGATAGCTCACAAGCTACAGCTAACCCTTTATCAAACAAAAGAGTGCGTAAAGCTATCAATTACGGTTTTAATCGTAAGAAGATGATTCATTATCTAAGAAATGGTATAGGCACGCCTGGTAACAAAGGTATTATTCCAGCGGGTATGCCATCATTTGATAGTGAGGCCAATTATGGTTATGATTATGATCCAGAAAAATCAAAACAACTGATTAAGAGTGCTGGTTATAGTCCGTCAAATCCTGTTCCTGAAATTATATTAACAACTACTCCCGATTATCTGGATTTATGCAAATTTGTTCAATCACAACTTAAGGATATTGGTATAACTATTAATATTCAGGTTTCACCATCAGCAACAGTAAGAGAATTAAAAGCGCACGGAAAGTTGGAGTTCTTCAGAGCATCATGGATAGCAGATTATCCTGACGAAGAGAACTATTTATCAATGTTTTACTCACCCAATTTTGCTCCAAACGGGCCAAACTACACACACTTTTACAATAAGATTATTGATGATTTGTACTTGTCTTCATTTAATATAGTTGACAAAAATAGCCGTATGGCAAACTACAGAGCGATGGATAGTTTAATAATGGAGGAGGCTCCAGTAGCCATTCTGTATTACGATCAGGCTACCCGATTCGTGCAAAAAAACATTGTTGGAATGACTATTAATCCTGTAAATAATCTCAACCTGGAAACTGTTCGCAAAACAAATACAGGGACTTCAAACTAGTAACTCTAAATCTTTAACTTTATGAATCCTTGTGGACCTGACGATAGGTGGAAGATTACTAAATTATTCCCTTGGGATATTCTTCGTGGTTTGTGATAAAAAAAATAACCACAAAGGGACACTAAGTACGTCACTAAGGTGCACAAAGGATTTTAAATTGCTGTTCATTATTAAAGAATCCACCATCTAAGAAGGTGGATTTCAAATGCATATTAAAATATTGCATTTTCATCTATTCTATTAAATTTTTCCTTTGCGATACTTTGTGAAAACCTTTGTGTTACCTTAGTGGTAAAAAAAAATTAAACTTAGATGGAACACTAAGCCTGCCTGCAGCACGTCGGTACATAGCTAAGGATTAGTTAATATTCAACAACTGTGCACTTACTTTTTTTAAGATATGTAACAATTATTCTGCGTACCTCTTTATTATCTCGATAGTTAACAATACAATCGTGCATTAAACTCATGTCGGTACTTACCTGATCTTTACTCAAAAATCCGAATCCCAGGTATTTTCCATTTTCAATTTTTACAATTGAGTTTTCATCTTCATTTCTACCAATATCCACAACAAAAAAATTTTGATGTTTAAACTGATAATTATCCAACGACTCTCGAACTCTTGAGTTATATTCACTAGGCAACTCCTCCCCTACACAAGCACCTTGGCAGCCATGTATCTGATAATGAAAACATTTTCCATCTGTATCATATAACCCACATAATTTTTGGCATAAATTAAATTCCTCACAAAGATTAGTTAGATGTACCTTACCCTCATGCAATGAACTATATGTGTATAATGGAGAAAGCTCATCAATCAAACGAAGTATTTTCAAATTCTGATAACCATCATCATCCTCAAAGGAATACAATCCATAATTGAAATAAGTTCTTTTTTGTGATTGATTATACCTTGGCTGATTCTTCTTAATTTCATCCGACTCCAATAACAACGCAATCAACTCGCTACCTGTAATTTGAAAATCAACGTCAGCAAGTCGATTCTTCATTTCAATTGCCTTCTTATGAAGATTATTATTTAGATGCGATAATACCCTATCATGAATATTAATTGACTTTCCAACATAAATTAACTCCTTATCTTTATCATAAAAATAATACACACCTGCAGATGTAGGTAAATCTTGAACCAACGACTTGTTAAGTCCAGATTGTACCCCATTCAAATTAATATCTTCAGGAGTTCCTTCAATCGACAAAAGCAATTCGAATAGCTTGGTAGTAGCCATAGCATCACCGGCGGCACGATGTCGTGCAGTATTTTCTATTTCCAGATCTTTACAAAGTTTACCTAAACTATAGGATTTTCTTCCCGGTATAAGTTTACGGCTAAGTTTAACGGTATCAAGAGTTTTCCGTTCATAATTATAGCCTAAATTTTTAAACTCATTTCGAATAAATCCATAATCAAACCTAACATTGTGACCTACTATTATTTTTCCATCTGTAAACTCAACAATTTGTTTAGCTACCTCATAAAATTTGGGTGCGCTTTCAACCATCTGGTTGTTTATTCCTGTCATGTGAATGATCCTGTAAGGTATTTTCTTTTCAGGATTTATCAATGTAGAAAATTCATCCACAATCTTATGTCCATCATGGATATAAATGGCGATCTCTGTTATCTTCTCATTTGATGGACTGAGACCTGTTGTTTCTATGTCGACTATTGCGTACAAATTTTTATTTCGATTAAGTATGCTATGATAAATAAATGAAAAAACGCAAACTATTTTGGTGCTTTCTTGTTAAACAATAAATGTAAATGACTGCATCATAAGCAAGAGTAACGATCATTGGCATTTATTATAGCCACAAATTATAGGTTTAGTTTCATCTGAATAGCCTGAACCTGCTTCTTCAACTCCTTAACTTCACGTGTAAGTTGATCCTTTTCCTTATTTACCTCAGGCACTTCTGAGCTTATATAATTTACAAACTTCCATATCTCTGTTACCTCGCTAATTTTAATCTCATAAGGAATAAATAATGGATTTAGTGAATGGAGCATGAGCTTACCCTCGCTTTCTATTAGATTTTCAACAACCTTAAAAACCATTCCGTCATTATTGGTAAGGATTATATATGCATGATGATTTCGTATGGTATTCCAATCCTGAACAAATTCACCTGTTACATACGATCCATCGGGAATCGGTAACATTGAATCCCCGCTAATCTGAAAGCTTCTGTACTTTTTTTGCTTTGAAAGAAAGGGAAGTTTAAATGTTGGTAGGATTCTGATATATTCAGGATCGGCATAGCCTGCAGCATATCCGGCTCTGGCTTTTTCGTTAACAAGCTCTATGTTTTCCTCATTATCCTGATCAACGGTAGTTGCAAGTACCCTTAGATTTCTGCCTTTAATGTAAATATCAAACCCCTTTTCCAATTGCGACAGTTGACTTTCAGAGAGAGATTCCAAATCCACTTTAATTAAAGTGTCGATTGCTACTCCAAAGTAATCAGAAAATAATGTTAATGTGCTAATATTGGGATGCCCTACCCCATTTTCATAACCACTTAGGGTGGGTCGCTTCATTTCTAAGGAATAAGCCACATCATCCTGAGTGCGTCCCAATCTTTTTCTTAGTAATTTAATATTGCTTTTAAAATACATCTGTGATTTTATTATTGATTATTGTTGATTGAATATTTATTTTTAAATTTCTGCATTTCCACCCCTATTATTGAATCCCCACTTTGTGTTACTTTGTGCAAACCTTCGTGTTACTTCGTGGTAAAAACTTTCTAACCACAAAGGGACACTAAGTACGACACTAAGGCGCACTAAGGATTGTTGTATTATTCATCTCGTTGCTAATTCTCTGTATTTTCATTTCTACTATTAGTTTTTTCCCTTTGTGTTACTTTGTGACAACCTTTATGTTACTTCGTGGTAAAAACTTTCTAACCACAAAGGACACAAAGTGCAACACAAAGGTTCACTAAGGATTTTTATTATTCATCTCGTTACTAATTCTCTGCATTTTTGATTCTACTATTAATTTTTCCCTTTGTGTTACTTCGTGATATCCTTCGTGTTACTTAGTGGTAAAAAAAAGTTAACCATAAAGGATCACTAAGTATGACATTAAGGGTTATAATATTACTCTTTTGATACCATCTTTTAAATGTTTAACATTAAAATTTACTAATAACCCAAGTTTACATCCTGAGAGTTTTAAATATGTAAGAATTTGTGCCATGTGGATATCCGCTAATGAATCAACTGACTTTATCTCAACAATAACTCTATTCTCTACCAGCAAATCAACCCTATATCCAGCATCAAGTTTAACTTCTTGATAAACCAAAGGCAATGCTTTTTGTTTCTTTACTTCTAATCCAAATTGTTGAAGTTCATAATACATGCATTCTTCATATGCACTTTCAAGTAACCCAGGACCTAATTCAGAATGAACTTTGAAAGAACAATCTAGTACCATTTTAAAAACCTTCTCTATATCCATTACAACTAAGTTTTTCCTTTGTGTTACTTTGTGACAACCTTTGTGTTACTTCGTGGTAAAAACTTTTTAACCACAAAGGAGCACTAAGTACTTCACTAAGGCGCACTAAGGATAAAAAAATCTATTAATTCAGGCATTATATTTATTTAATGATTATCTTGTAATCTCAAAAATGATTATATCGTAATCAAAAGTAATACAAATATTTTAATTATCAAGTATTTCGTCAAAAAAAAAAGATTACCACATATGACTAATAAGAAAACATATACAATAAACTATAAATATATGGAATGGAAGAAAAGGAAGGATGGAAGAGATATCGGTTCTGTCACCATGCTTCCAGCTTTCCACCCTTCCAATAACATAACTACCATTAAAGAAGGTGGTTTTTATAAATCATTCTAAAGTGAGCAATAGAACCATAATACATTTAGATTTGGATACCTTTTTTGTATCGGTTGAACGTTTGATAAACTCTGCGCTTATTGGCAAGCCTATTATAATAGGAGGCATGTCGGATAGAGGAGTTGTATCAAGCTGTAGCTACGAAGCGCGCCAGTTTGGGGTACACTCAGCCATGCCAATGCGTATGGCAAAACAACTATGTGGCGATGCAATTTATATTCGTGGCGATATGGAAGAGTATAGCAAACAATCGAAGCTGGTAACAGATATAATATCCGAAAGCGCACCAGTTTACGAAAAAGCCTCCATCGATGAACATTACATCGACCTTACGGGCATGGACCGATTTTTTGGCAGCCTCAAATGGAGTCATGAGTTGCGTGAACGCATCATAAAAAACACCGGATTACCAATTTCATTCGGACTTTCAACCAACAAAACAGTTTCGAAAATTGCCACCGGCGAGGCTAAGCCCAATGGTGAACTTTTTGTCCCACAAGAAAATGTAAAGCCTTTTTTATTTCCTCTATCAATAAGAAAAATACCAATGATAGGAAAACAAAGCTATAGACTACTACGCTCAATGGGTGTTTCCACAATCAAAACCCTAAGCATGATTCCTCCTGAAATGATAGTCCAAGTAATGGGGAAAAATGGAATTGTTGCATGGAAAAAGGCCAATGGTATCGACAACACACCTGTTGTACAATATTCTGAACGTAAATCAATCAGCACCGAACGAACATTTGACAAAGACACCACAGATATGACAAGACTAAGAAATATACTCGTTTCGATGGTGGAAAAAATTGCCTTCGAACTACGCAATAAACAGAAATTAACAGGTTGCGTAACTGTAAAGATACGTTACTCAAATTTCGACACCCACACTCTCCAAAAGCACCTCCCCTACACTTCCTTCGACCATGTATTAATGCAAACAGCATTGGAATTATTCGAACGATTGTACACAAGAAGAATGCTGATAAGATTAATTGGAGTACGCTTCAGCCATATGGTTGGAGGTAGTCAGCAGCTGGATCTTTTTGATGATAAGCCCGAGATGGCAAACCTCTATCAGGCAATGGATAACATAAGGTTGAGATATGGAAAAAAGGCAGTGAGAAGGGCGGTTGGGGTTAGTTAAGATGCTCGGCCGTAGTTGAGATGCTCGGCCGAGCATCTCAACTAGCCTGGCCGTGGATCTCAACTAGCCTAATACTAAATATCATTAAAATACAATGTACCTAAACAGCCACTCATATTATAGTCTTCGCTATGGAACCTATTCCATTGAATCTCTTGTAAAAGAAGCTGCAAAGAGAAATGTAGAAGCAATGGCCCTAACCGACATCAACAATTCATCGGGGATGATTGACTTTGTTAGTACCTGCAAGGAGAATAATATCAAGCCCATAGGAGGAATGGAATTTAGAGATGGTGATGAGTTGCTATTCACAGGTATAGCTCGCAATAATAGTGGTTTCAGAGAGCTAAACGAATATATGAGTGCTATCAACCTAAAGGAAAAGAAGTACTCACCATCAGCCCCTGAATTCAATGATGTATATGTAGTTTATCCTTTCTCAAAAATATCAAACAATAAATTAAAAGACAATGAATTTATTGGAGTAAAACCATCACAGATTTATAAACTGATATCATTTAATCATCGAGAATTGGCAAAAATGGTTATTCAGCAACCCATAACTTTTAAAGATAACAGTAGATGGTATCTACATAAAAATCTGCGTGCAATAGATCATAACATACTGCTAAGTCAATTGGAATCGCGCATGCATGCTCCGCATGATGAGATATTTCTCTCGGAATATTATATTATCAAAGTATTTGAGCAATACCCTCAAATCATTGAAAATACAAAGTCAATAATTAATGACTGTAGCATTGACTTTGATTACGACATCTCAAAGAACAAGAAAACATTTACAGGAAACCGTTACGATGACAAAATACTTCTGGAAAAACTTGCTTATGATGGTATGAAATATCGCTACCGTAAAAACAATATGGAAGCCAAAAGAAGAGTTGCAAGTGAGTTGGAAATCATCGACAAACTTGGTTTTTCATCATATTTTTTAATAACATGGGACATTATTCGTTATTCATTATCGCGGGGATACTACCATGTTGGCCGCGGTAGTGGTGCCAACAGTGTTGTTGCGTACTGCCTCAAAATAACTGATGTTGATCCCATTGAGCTAAACCTATACTTTGAACGTTTTATAAACCCAAAACGCACATCACCCCCCGATTTCGATATTGACTACTCGTGGAAAGACAGAGCAGAAGTTCAAGACTATATCTTTAAACGATATGGCCGTAAACATACTGCATTCCTTGGCACATCGGTAACATTTAAAGGTAAGTCTATCTATCGTGAGCTGGGCAAAGTTCATGGTTTACCAAAATCAGAAATCGATGCCCTAACCAAAAATCCTGCACTTGAAACGGGCAGAAATCAAATAACCAGGCATATAAACCAGATAGCAACTCTAATGGTTGATTTCCCAAATCAGCGAAGTATACATGCGGGAGGCATCCTGATTTCGGAGGAGCCAATCACATGTTACACAGCACTCGATCTGCCTCCGGCGGGTTTCCCCACAACACAGTGGGATATGTACGTTGCCGAAAAAATTGGTTTTGAAAAGCTTGATATCCTAAGCCAGCGCGGGATTGGACATATTAATGATGCAGTTGAGTTGATACGAAAAAACCAGGCATTAACATAGATGTGCATCAGGTAGAGAAATTCAAAAACGACACTAAAGTAAAAGCACAACTCAAAAAAGCTGAAACAAATGGATGCTTTTATATTGAAAGTCCGGCCACACGTGGATTATTAAAAAAACTTAATTGCGACAACTACCTAACACTGGTGGCTGCCAGTTCCATAATTCGTCCCGGAGTTGCAAAGTCGGGGATGATGCGTGAGTATATACACCGTTTCCACAATCCTGATAAGTTTGAATACATCCACCCAGTTATGAAAGAGCAACTTGAAGAAACCTATGGAGTTATGGTTTATCAGGAAGATGTGTTAAAGGTTTGTCACCATTTTGCCGGCCTCGACCTTGCTGACGCAGATGTGTTACGCAGAGCCATGAGTGGAAAACATCGTGGTAAACATGAATTTCAACGCATTGTCGATAAGTTCTTCAGTAATTGTAAAGAGAGGGGTTACCCCGATGAAATAACAAAAGAAGTATGGCGACAAATTGAAAGCTTTGCCGGTTATTCATTTTCTAAAGCACACTCTGCGTCCTATGCTGTTGAAAGTTTCCAAAGCCTTTACCTAAAGGCATATTATCCTCTTGAATTTCAGGTGGCAGTTATCAATAATTTTGGAGGATTCTATCATTCGTGGGTTTACTTTAATGAAGCCAAAAGGCAGGGAGGAAATATACATCTACCTTGTGTAAACAAGAGTGACATCAACACTAATATTACCGGTAGCGATATTTATATAGGACTAACTCATGTTGCTAAACTCGAGTCGAAACTCAGCAATGCAATTGTAGATGAGAGAAATGAAAACGGAAATTTTTTAAGTCTGGAAAACTTCATTCATCGTATAGCTCCCGGAATAGAACAGCTACTATTACTGGTTAAAATAAATGCCTTTCGCTTTACCGGAAAACTAAAATCACAGCTACTATGGGAAGCACATCTGCTGCAAAAAACCAACAAGCAAGTCCCCAAGGTTAACAGACTCTTTGAAAGCCGCAGCAAGCAATTCACCTTGCCACATCTAATTCATAATTCACTTGAAGATGCATATGATGAAATTGAGCTATTGGGGTTTCCTGTTTCCACAAGTAACTTCGATATGCTTAGGACAAGCTTCAGGGGAGAAATACTGGCAAGCGATATGGACAATATGGTTGGAAAAAAAGTTAGGATGGTGGGGTTACTTGTTACCATTAAATACGTAAAAACAGTGAGAAAAGAGCTAATGCATTTTGGAACCTTTCTGGATGTTACTGGTGAATTATTCGACACAACACATTTCCCCGATTCATTACGTAGATATCCTTTCCGCGGACATGGTGTTTATCTAATTCTTGGAAAAGTTGTTACCGAATTTGGCTATGCAAGCATTGAAGTTGAGAAACTTGCCAAGCTTCCCCTACAAGGTGATCCGAGAGAGGAATAGCATTAACTTAAATCTTATTGAAAACCTCGTCCGTGTTTGCACCTAAAATCCGCATGTTGTTAACAAAAAAGGCTGCAAAACTCTTATTGCTAAGAGCTTGCAGCAATGGTATTTTCACCTATCTTGGTGATGCTAACAAACACCGGGATGAAAATAGTAAAATCTTTACAACAAATAACACCATATGGTGGATTAACTTTTGCCATTGAAGAATTAGAGAAAAAAGGAGTTGGTAAATTAGTCAATACTTTTCTTCCAGATCTACCAACTCAAGCCTGCTATTCATGGAAAGATATCTTTTACTCAATATGGTCAATTCCATTATGTGGCGGCGATTGCATAGAAGACCTTAATATTAATTTAAGAAAGTACATCAAGTGTATTCCGTTTTTTAATGTTCCCAGCGCAGACAGTGTTTTACGAAGAATGAAAGATCTATCCAGACCTACTAGAAGAATAATGTCAAAATATTCTGGAAAAGAACATCAATTCAGTATACATATGGCTTTAAACAAATTGAATATTAAACTCATAAAAATGCTTGGGGGAATAAAAAGTAAAAACATAATACTTGATTATGATAATACTATTCTAAAAACAGATAAGGCAGATGCCAGAAAGACCTACATTAAAGAAAATGGATATAATCCTGGAGTTGGAATTATTGATGATCAGATTGTATATGTAGAAAATAGAAATGGAAATAGTGATGCTCAGACATATCAGGAAAGGACTATATCCAGAATGTTCAAGCTGCTTAAATCTGAAGGAATTAAGGTAAATATATTTAGAGCTGATAGTGCGAGCTATGTTTTACAGGTGATTGAAACTGTCCAAAGATTTGTTGATAGATTTTATATCAGGGCACGAAACGATCAATCTGTAACTAATGCAATTGTTAATATTCAAAGCTGGGAAAAAGTAGTTTTAAACAATGAAGAAGTATTGATAGGTAGTATTACTTATAAACCTTTTCAACGTGCTAGATGCCTAAGAAAAAAAAAGCGACAACTTTCTAATTATAGGCTTGTGGTAATAAAAGTACCCAGAAAAGATGGTCAACTGAATTTTTTCACAAAAGAGGCATTTGTTTACCGGTCAATTATTACAAATGATTATGAAATCTCAGATATTGAGGTGTTTAAATTCTATAATCAAAGAGGTGGTAAAGAAAGAGAATTTGATGTAATGAAAAATGATTTTTGCTGGGGCAGTATTCCATTTTCCAACCTTAATGAGAACACTGTATTCTTGATACTTACCGCAATGGCACGTAATATTTATTCGTACTTAATAAATATATTTTCCTCTGGTAATAAACTATTGAAATCAACTTTCAGAGTAAAGAAATTCATATTTAGATTTATAATAATGCCAGCAAAGTGGACAAAAAGGTCTAGGCAGGATATTTTTAATATATACAATTCAATACCAGATATATAGCTGAATTATACCTTTAACCCAAAATAGTTTATTGAGTATTCCCTAAACGTAGGAGGTGAAAAACTATGCCTAAATAAATCAGTAATGCGCAGATATAATGTATATTACACATTTTTTAAAAGAATGCAGAGATAAAAAGGCTATTATCAAAGAAAGTGTGTATCTAAAACCTCCCAGTTGAGCTAGATTCATAACAAAAAAAGAAACTTGCGGATATAAGGTGCAAACGCGGACGAGTTACGGGGCGGACGAGTTACGGTTGCAAACGCGGACGATTGATGAGTTAATGAAACAAATATGCGGACAAATTAAATATTTTCATACTTTTGCAACTATTACCAATAGGGGTGCCTCAAATACAAGGGCTGAGATTATACCCTCTGAACCTGATCCGGATAATGCCGGTGTAGGGAAAAGAGTAGTTACAACCCATTAGGCTTTCTTCTATTGATTTTTTATAATCTATAAAATCAAAAGAATTATGCGCAAAAATTATTTTCTAGTATTATTGTTGGTGTTAGTACCAATATTTATGATTGCCCAATTTAAGGTTAGCGGCAAAATAACAAATATCAACGACAACCTTCCATTATCAGGAGCACATATTGTTGTCCAAAAAACCAAACTATCAACTATATCAAGTGAAAAAGGGTATTATGAAATTAATGGCTTAAAATCTGGCAATTACAATCTAAAGGTTTCTTTTCTTGGGATGGAAACAAAAACAATTAAGGTGAATATTGAGAAAGATATTGTCTTAAATATCTCAATGAATCCAACAATGTTTTTAAGTGATGAGGTGATAATATCAGCTATTAGAGCTACTGATGAATCCCCAACCACATACACAATAATGGATCAGGCTGAGATTGAGAAAAAAAATACGGGGAAAGATCTTCCCTATATTCTTAGTTCTACTCCATCAACCATTGTATCGTCCGATGCCGGTGGCGGTGTTGGATATACCAGCCTGAGAATTAGGGGAACAGACCTAACAGGAATTAATGTAACCCTTAATGGGGTTCCGGTAAACGACGGCGAATCACATAGCGTTTATTTTGTTGATTTGCCCGATCTGGCATCATCAATAAATGATGTTCAAATACAACGTGGAGTAGGAACTTCCACAAATGGTGCAGCGTCTTTTGGTGCAAGTATTAATATTAAAACCGGAGAAAATAATGTTGATCCTTTTGCCGAAATAAGTAGTGGATTTGGATCGTTTAATACCCTGAAAAACACAATAATGTTTGGATCGGGACTACTCAACGATCATTGGAATTTTAGCGGACGATTAAGCTCAGTAACCTCTGATGGCTATGTTGATCGTGCATCTTCAAATCTAAAGTCAGCGTATTTTTCTGGAGCATATTATGGAAAGAAAGATATACTAAAGGCCGTTATTCTGTTAGGTGATGAAAAAACTTATCAATCGTGGTATGGTGTCCCAAAGGATAGCCTCAAAACCAATAGAACATATAATCCCGCCGGTGAAATGTATGATAATGATGGCAACTTAATAGGATATTATAGCAACCAAACCGACAACTATATTCAAAACTATTATCAATTACATTATGGACATCAATTTAACAATAAACTAAATATTGCTTCATCAGCATTTCTTACCACAGGCAAAGGTTATTACGAGAGTTATAAAAATGACAAAAAGTTTGCTGATTTTGGAATAAGTGATCCCATTATAGGTAATGATACAATTAGGAGAACAAACCTAATTCAACAAAAATGGCTCGACAATAAGTACTACGGATTAAATCTGAGCTTAAACTATAGCGCTGATAAACTTCAACTAAATGTTGGCGGTGGATGGAGTTACTACGATGGCGACCATTATGGTAAAGTTATATGGTCGCAGGTTTCGGCAGTTGATCAGTTTGACAAAAACTGGTATTTCAATACAGGCACAAAATATGACATTAACATATTTGCAAAGGCAAATTATAGTTTAACATCTAAAATTAATCTTTATGGTGATTTGCAATATCGTACTATTAATTACAAAATAGATGGTACTCATGATGATTTGGGTGACCTTACACAATCGTATAATTATAATTTCTTCAATCCCAAAGCCGGGATTTTCTATAAAGTAAATAAGCAGCATAATCTTTACTTTTCAGTAGGTATAGCCAATCGTGAACCAAATCGTTCGGTTTACAGAGATGCCGACACATCGCAAACAATTTCACCAGAGAAACTTATCGATTTTGAATTGGGATATAGTTATCAAGCCAGTTCAATGATATTTGAGGCTAATGTATTTTACATGGATTACAAAGATCAATTTGTAATGACCGGCAAAATAAACAATGTGGGAACCGCAATCATGACAAATGTACCAAATAGCTATCGTGCAGGAATTGAGTTAATTGCTGGTGTTAGCTTTTTAAAAATCATAGATTGGAATGTAAATGCAACTCTAAGTCAGAATAAAATTGAAGACTTCAATTCATATGTGGATGTTTACGATGAATATTGGGATCTCATTGGACAGGTACAAGATACGTTGGGAACCACTGATATTTCTTTTTCACCAAATACAATATTATCAAGTAACATTATTGTAACACCAGTTAAAGATCTGAAGTTAAGTTTAATTACAAAATATGTGGGCCGTCAGTATATTGATAACACATCAAATAAGCAAAGGAGTATTGATCCATATTTGGTGAACAATTTCAAGATCAATTATACAATTGAGACTAATTTCATTAAACAAATAGATTTAATGCTGAGTTTAAATAATATTTTCAATGTGAAGTATGAGTCTAGTGCCTGGGTATATAGATATTATTCTGACGATGTTGAATATGAAATGAATGGTTATTTTCCACAGGCTGAATTCAATTTTATGCTTGGTGTTAATCTCAAATTCTAGTTTTTAATATTCCATAAAGTAACAGATATTCAAATAAGCCCGGCGAATCCTCGTCGGGTTTTTACGTTTAATAAACTAGCTTGCAATTTTACGGTTCTCATTTCTATTTTTATCACCAAATTAACAAAATATCTATTTAACCAAGATTGAATTAGTTGATTATGATTGGCATGAAACGATCAATAATGATAATAATAATTATATCCAGTACGATTATAATATCAGCCCAAACTATTGTTCTGAAAGGAGAGCGAAATATTGTTTCTAAAAAGAATAACCCCGAACTCAAATGTACCCCGGTAAAAATTACTACAACAATGAAGATAACCAAAGTAGATGGTAATTGTAAGGGGTTTTGGATACAGAAAGGAAGTGAGACTATTCATAAATTCAACAATCTGGCAGATCCTATTGGAACGGTATTATCAGCCGGGACTTACTATGTTTATCCATATTTTAAGGATGATGCAAAAAAAGCTGATATTAGGGTAACATTAAAACCGAATAATAAAAGTGGTTAAACATTGTGATTATTTATATAGTTTTTGGTTATGAAAGGCTTCCGTTGGGAGCCTTTTTTTGTTTACATAAAATTTTCTATCTTGCAATGTAAATTAAAAGTTAAACTGCAATGGAATACTTTGATCTAATTAGAAACAGAGTGAGTGTAAGAGATTACGATCCTAAGAAGAATATTAATAAGGAACAACTATTGAAGATTGCTGAAGCGGGACGTCTTGCTCCTTCAGCAGCCAACAAACAACCATGGAGGTTTATTTTTGTTTCATCCAACGAAATGCTGGAAAAGGTTAGGCTATGCTATGGTCGCCAATGGTTTAAGAATGCTCCTCACATACTAATTGTTGTTGGCGATATGGATCTGGCATGGGTTCGCACAACTGATGGATACAATGCAATTGAAACTGACCTCACCATAGCAATGGATCACATGATTCTTGCTGCCGAATCACTTGATATTTCAACATGCTGGATAGCCGCGTTTGACAATGATATATTACGAACTGCATTACGAATTCCATACAACGAAACTATTTTTTGCATAACACCACTAGGTTATCCCAACGATGGATACATTAAAAATAAAGAAAAGACAAGAAAACCTTTGAATGAAATAGTTGAATTTATTTAGTTAGCCTCATAGCTATTTCAACTTTGCCAGAGCGACTTTAATTCTATGTACAGCTTCTGCTATTAAATCTTTGGATGTGGCATACGAAATTCTGATACAATCAGGACTTCCAAAAGCATCACCAGGAACCAAGGCAACATGCGCATCATTAAGAAGATACATACACAGGTCGGTACTGTTATTTATTTTGTTCTCGCCATCATACCTACCCAGGTAATAACTCACATCCGGAAAAAGATAAAATGCGCCATTCGGAATATTTGATTTCAATCCGGGAATATCCTTAACCAAATCAATTAACAAATCACGCCTTTCCTTAAAAGCACTTACCATAATTTTAAGATCCTTTGATTTTTTAGGATCGGTCTTAACAGCTTCAAGCGCAGCCATTTGACTTATTGTTCCGGTGCCTGATGTATATTGCCCTTGTATCTTTGTACAAGCATCAGCAATAAACTTAGGTCCTGCAATATAACCAATTCTCCAGCCTGTCATAGCCATACCTTTTGATACGCCGTTTACAATAACTATTTGATCTTTTATTTCATCAAACGAAGCAAGGCTTTCATGCACACCATCAAAATTTATATACTCATATATTTCATCGGCAACAATTAGGATATCCGGATACCTAGCCAGTACATCTGCTATTGCTTTTAATTCATCACGTGTGTATACCGAACCTGTAGGGTTACTCGGGGAGTTGAATAAAAAAGCCTTAGTTTTTTCTGTAATAGCATCCTCAAGTTGCTTGGGACTTACCTTAAAGTCATTTTCTATACCAGCATCAATTACCACAGGATTGCCGCCTGATAATTTAACCATCTCAGGATATGATACCCAATAAGGTGCGGGTATAATAACCTCATCTCCATCATTGAGGATACACATAAAAATATTGATGAGTGAATGCTTAGCTCCTGTTGAAACTACAATCTGGTTCGCATTATAATCCAATCCATTGTCGCGCTTCAACTTTTGGGCAATTGCTTCCCTCAATTCCAAAAAACCCGGTACCGGTGGATAGTGAGTTATATTGTCATCAATAGCCTGTTTCCCTGCATCTTTAACATGCTGTGGAGTATCAAAATCAGGTTCACCAATGCTTAGGGTAATTACATCAACTCCCTTGGCTTTGAGTTCGCGGCTAAGTCTTGTCATTTCCAAGGTTGCCGACTCTCCAAGATTTAGAATTCTATCTGATAATATGCTATTTTTCACGTTTCTAATTTTTTAAAAAAAGCAAATATAATATTAAATAGTAACTCAATTGTTTGTTGTTAACAGAATAACACAAAAAATAGTTGTTATTTTGTATCCAATAATTTTGAAATTGATTTTAAGAAAAAAACTATGGACGCACTACTTATATTATTGCCTGTAATTGCAATACTTATAGTTGTTTATATTATGATGAAAGATTTCACAAAACAGAATACAAAGCAACTTGATTATTTAAGAAATGAACAGCATGTGCAGATAATGAAAATGGAACTAGAAAAAAAATCAAACAGTGAAAAAATTAGTATTCCTCTAAAATTTCAGGCATATGAACGTATGGCTTTGTTTTTGGAACGTATTAATCCAACAAACCTTCTTACAAGAGTTATGAATCCTAAAATGAGAGTTAGCACACTACATTCATCATTATTGGCTACGATTAGAGAAGAATACGAGCACAATATGTCGCAACAGCTTTACATAAGTGATAATTCATGGGGACTTGTTAAGACCGCTAAGGAAGAAGTTGTTAGACTGATTAATTCATCAGCAGCTAAGTTTAACTCTGAAGATAATGCAAATGTATTTGCGCAGGAAATAATTACAAACGGATTTAATAATAACAACAATCCCATTGAAAAAGCACTTAAAGGATTAAAAGAGGACATAAGAGAAAACTTTTCATAAACTTTGAATGTAGCACATCAAATATCAAGGGTTAGTTTTATAGGTTCCGGTAACGTAGCTACTGCTCTTGGTTTAGCATTTAACATTGCTGGTATTAAGATTGATGAAGTATATTCTCCCAACGAGAATAATGCAAAATCACTTGCAAATAAACTCAAGTGCAGTTGGGTTAAAAATATTGAAGATTTAAATACAAATTCCGATTTATTTATCATTGCCATTCCTGATCAAAAAATTATTGACCTTGAAAAATATCTACCGAAGATAAATGGAATTATAGCCCACACTTCAGGTAGTCAATCCATTGATGTGCTTAACACTAACAAAAACAAATATGGTGTATTCTATCCATTGCAAACCTTTACAAAATCAAAAGAAATAGAGTTCACAAATATTCCTATATGCATTGAAGGATCGGATGAAACAACTTCTAATTTGCTAATCGATCTAGCCAAAAAAATTAGCAACAATGTAGTAATGCTGAATTCAGAACAACGTCAATACCTTCATCTAACAGCAGTTACGGTAAATAATTTTAGTAATCTAATGTATAATTTGGCTCATGATGTATTAATTGAAAAAGAAATCGACTTTTCATTATTACTTCCATTAATCCAAGAAACTGCACTTAAAGTACATAACATCAACCCATCTGAAGCGCAAACCGGCCCGGCCCGTAGAAATGATAAATCAACCATAAATAAGCATCTGGAATTACTCAATAGTTACCCTGATTACAAAGAAGTATACAGATTATTATCGAATCAATTAATTAGAAAATATCATGACAAATTATAAAGAGAAGCTCCAAAAAATAACCACATTTATGTTCGATTACGATGGTGTAATGACTGATGGAGCACTTATTCTTCAGCATGAAGGACAACCACTTAGATCGGCAAATGTAAAGGATGGTTACGTGTTACAATTGGCCATAAAACTTGGTTACAGGATTGTGGTTATCTCTGGCGGTTTCTCCAAATCAGTTGAAAACAGGTTCGGGGCATTAAACATTACAGATGTTTTTCTTGGTGTTAAAGATAAAATGGTTGTTTTTAACGAATACATCACCAAACATGGCATAAAGGAAGATGAGATTATATACATGGGTGACGATATTCCAGACTATAGAGTTATGAAAAAAGTCGGACTTCCAGTTTGTCCAGCAGATGCGTCACAGGAAATTAAAGATATCTCAGCTTACATAAGTGACCTTGGTGGAGGAAAAGGCTGCGTTAGAGATATTATTGAGCAAGTACTAAAGGTTCAAGGAAAATGGATGACTGAGGAATCGTTTTATTGGTAAAGAAGGGTTGTCATGGTTGTCATAGTTGTCGTGGTTATCGTTGTTGTCTGGTTAAACAAAGATAGCTGACAACAACGACAACCCGACAACAACGACAACTTGATAACAATGACAACTTGATAACAATGACAACAAAGATAACTTGACAACAACGATAACTTGACAACAACGATAATAATACAACCATGAAATCAATACTCTCACTCATACGTTGGCCAAATCTTGTAATTATTGCTATTAGCATGATTTTCCTGATGCTCTTTGTAATTGACCCGGCATTGGGAATCAATGGTTTTAGTGATGGCATGACTAATTTACAGTTTATATTATTGTTAGTGGCAACACTACTCATAGCCATTGGGGGTTATATTATTAATGATATTTTTGATATAAATACCGACTCCATAAATAAAGCAGGTAAGAATGTTGTAGGTAGATCAATAACAATTAAACAGGCATATACTTACTATTGGATTACAACAGCTGGAGGTATAGTTGCAGGGACATTATTATCATATTTAATCAATCAAATAAACTTTGGTTTAATTTTTTTGTTTAGTGCAGGATTGCTGTGGTTCTATTCACAAAAATATCAATGTCAGCCGCTTATAGGAAATATTGTGATATCAATACTTAGTTCTATATCAATTGGCCTTGTATGGCTTTTCGAATTTTATGCATTAAGTAGTAATGCATCAGTTTTTGTTAATGCACAAACCAATTTTCCATTGGTTAACCGGCTAGTATTAATATATATGGGGTATGCATTTATGGTAAGTTTCCTTCGTGAGATGGTTAAGGATATTGAAGATTATCAGGGAGACAATAGGTTTGGTTGTATTACCTTTACAGTTAAATTTGGCATAAGTGCCTCAAAAATTGTGGCAATATTTTTAGGATACACTTCTTTATTTGCTTCGGCGATGATTCAATATTACTTTTACCATGCAGGAATCGTATTTTTGTTTAGTGCTTTTTTTATAATCGATATTATTTTTGTCATTATTATTTACAAACTTCACAAAGCGGTAACTAAGTCACAATATAGCAAACTAGCACTTTTAATAAAAACTCTAATGCTATGTGGAATTATATCAATGATTTTGTTTTACTTTGAATTTTAATACAACAAGCCATATGTTACTCAACATGTTATCAAATTATGAAATTGTTCTTGCTTCAGCATCTCCCAGAAGAAAGCAACTATTAACAGAACTAGATATTAAGTTTCAAGTTCGAACTATCGAAGTTGAAGAAAACTATCCTGATGACTATCCTGTAGAAAAAGTAGCTCAATATTTAAGTGAAATTAAAGCAGCCGCTTTTCCTACCAGCAATATGAAAAGAAACACTTTGATAATTACTGCTGATACCATTGTGGCTGTGGGAGAGACTATCGTAGGCAAACCCACAGACAGTAATAATGCTCGTGAAATATTGGCTAAACTTTCCGGAAGAAGGCATCAGGTAATAACCGGGGTTACATTACGCACCGTCGACAGGCGACATAGTTTTTCGGTGAGTACGGAAGTCTATTTCAAAAAACTATCTGGCGACGAGATTGATTATTATGTTAGCAAATTTAATCCAATGGATAAAGCTGGAGCATACGGTATTCAGGAATGGATAGGTCATGTTGCCATTGAGAAAATTGAAGGTTCATACTTTAATGTTATGGGATTACCAACTCATCGTCTTTATGAAGAACTTATTAGATTTGTTTCGGAAAAAGATGAGAGTTATTCAGATCTCAAAATTGATGTATAAACTAATAATTTTTTCAAGATTATTCTTAAATAAACCCAATTTACTTTGTTGTAATTCAATCATTTCGATTCACGGAATTTGAAAATATTTTTTGTTGAAATGGAAATTAGGAAATATGGATATAGGGGATATAGGGGAAATATGGGTATAGGG
>JABMPH010000292.1 GCA_013203805.1 Bacteroidota bacterium
ATATAATATATAATTTAGATTAAATAATATTATACAATTACACAATCAAAATGGTATTTAAAAAATAGAATATAACTACTATAAATCATATATATATGTAATATTATCTATAATTAACTATAAATAAAGCAGCGAGTGTATAAATGTAAACTGATAGTTTTGTATTATTTTGATTTACAATTGGAAATTATTACGGAATTGTTTATTTTTGTAAACAAAAAAATGATTGATAGAATTAAGAAATTACTGGAAAAGGAGCAACTAAGTCCATCACAATTTGCTGATGAAATCAATATTCAACGCTCATCATTGTCACATGTACTATCAGGAAGGAATAAACCAAGTCTTGATTTCGTAATGAAAATAAAACAAAGATTTCCTGATATAAATCTGGATTGGCTAATTTTTGGAGATGGAGATATGCTGATTAAAAAAATTGAGAGTAGCTCAAAAATTATTAAAGAATCCCCAATTTATGATACAAAAACCAGCAATCAACAAATTTTAAATTTTGAATCACAACCTAAACAATCTGATAAGCATGCAGATGTTGATATGACGCAAAGCTCCAAAGAAAATCTCGAGTCAATTAAAAAGTATGGGGAATCAACAAAAATTATTATTCTGTATGGCAATGGCACTTTTGAAGAATTCACTAAAAATTAGAAAACAAAAAAGCCACTAAGTATATTACAAAGTGGCTTAAATATATGTGTTGCTTAACGATTAGACAAATACTCGTCAGGTAATCTAATCATTCCTAATATTAGAATCTTTCAAATTCAGAAAAGAAAAAATCACTTTCAATATCTGCGTTTTCATCGCTATCAGAACCATGAACAGCATTTTTTTCCATTGAAGTGGCATATAAGGCTCGTATTGTTCCCGGTTCTGCGTCTTTTGGATTAGTTGATCCAATGTAATTACGATAGGTTGCTACAGCATCTTCTTTTTCAAGTATTGCAGCAATTATTGGACCAGAGGTCATGAAGTTAACCAAATCGTTATAAAATGGTCTTTCACTGTGAACAGCATAAAATTTCATGGCTTGTTCTTCAGTTAACTTAGTTAGTTTTAGGGCTTTAATATTAAAACCTCCAGTGATAATCATATCAATAATTTTGCCCATATTTCCATCGGCCACGGCCTGGGGCTTAATCATTGTAAAAGTTCGGTTACTTGCCATATCAATTAGTTTATATATGGGGCAAAAATATAAATAATAGCTGTATTTACAAATCCAAAATTTTATATCGAAGTCATTAGGTGGTATACTATGTTCTCAAGGCACATAATTAGGACTTGGGTTTATGACTAAATAATACTAAATATCCAAAGTTATCAACACTTCTTAATATACTTTACCATTTTAATAACTTTGCAAATGCACTTGTTTATTTCGTAAGTATCATATATACAGATATATAATCATATTTTAGAGAGATATACTAAGGTGTAACATTAATTACTAGTTCTATTATTAAGGATAGCTACTATTCACATTTTTCTGAAAAACAGAATTATGGTATAGTAACTTTTTAACTTTCAATACTATAAATATGTTCCTGATTTTTGATACTGAAACAACTGGATTACCTCAACGATGGGATGCTCCTTTGGATGATTTTGATAACTGGCCAAGGTTGATTCAGCTTGCATGGCAAATCCATGATGACTTAGGGAACCTGACTGAAGTAAAAAGTTTCCTAATTAAGCCCGATGGATTTATAATACCAAGAGGTTCTGAAAAAGTTCATGGTATTTCCACCGAAAGAGCAACAAAAGAAGGTCATCCAATTAAATTTGTCCTTGATGAGTTTATTAAGGCTCTTGAGGAATCACAAACAATTATAGGTCATAATATTGAATTCGATAATAGTATTGTGGGTTCAGAGATATTAAGAAGGGGTGTTTTAAATCCATTACCTGATATAAATGCCGTCGACACAAAAATAGTAAGTACTAATTATTGTGCTTTACCCGGTGGTCGTGGAGGTAATTATAAATGGCCTACTCTCAAAGAGCTGTATTTTAAGCTTTTTAATGAGAGTTTTGACGCTGCACATAACGCTTCCGCAGATGTTCAGGCAACTGCAAGATGTTTCTTCGAGTTAATCAGACTTAGATTAATAAATGCTGTAGAATTGAATATTAATCCAGCTTTAGTTGAAGAATTTATCACAAATAACCCCGATGTAATAAAAGCTGTAGGAATTGAAGTAACACCATTTCATGAAAATGAAATTAAAGATACTGAGGTAGTTATAGAGGAAGTTATAACTGATCAGGTTTCTCCAATTGTAGAGGAGAGCATATTTACTCATTTACATGTTCATACTCAGTTTTCGGTGCTCGATGGGCTCTCAAATATTGATCTCATGCTTGATAAGGCCAAGTTGGATGGTATGGAAGCAGTAGCAATAACCGATCATGGGTATATGTATGGGGTTAAGAAATTTCACGATGCAGCTTTACGTAAGGGAATAAAGCCAATACTAGGTTGTGAAGTTTACGTGGCACGACGAGGTATGTCTATCAAAGAGGGAAAGATTGATGGATCGGGGTGGCATTTAGTACTACTAGCTAAGAATTTACTTGGATATCATAATCTAATTAAGATGGTATCAATTGCATCAATAGATGGATTTTACTATAAACCACGTGTTGATAAAGAACTACTAAAGGAGTATTCTGAAGGAATAATTGCTCTATCAGCATGTTTGGGAGGTGAAGTTGCTCAGAAAATTATTAATGAGGGTGAAGATAAAGCCGAACAAGCCATCCTTGAATATAAAGAAATTTTTGGTGAGGATTTTTACCTTGAGTTACAGCGTCATCCTACGGGGGACCCCGAAATGGATAAGAAAGTGTTTGATGATCAGGAATATGTAAATAAGGCTTTGCTATCATTTAGTGACAAACATGGTGTGAAAACAGTTGTAACAAACGATTCGCACTTCATTAATGCAGAAGATGCAGGTGCCCATGATCGCTTAATTTGCATAGGAACAGCAAAGGATTTAGACGATCCAAATCGTATGAGATATACGCAGCAAGAATGGTTTAAAACTCAGGATGAGATGAAAAAACTATTTGCTGATGTACCTCTTTCCATAAAGAACACCGAGGAGGTAGCCGATAAAGTTGAGGTATACGAGCTTAACAAAGAGCCTATTATGCCTGAGTTCATTATACCCGAAGATTTTTCAGATGCTGATGACTACTTAAAACATATTACTTATTTAGGTGCTGAAAAGCGATATCCAGAGATTACTGATGAAATTCGAGATAGAATAGATTTTGAGCTTAATACCATTAAAAAAATGGGATTTCCAGATTACTTTTTAATAGTTTGGGATTTTCTTGTGGCTGCCAGAAATATGGGAGTAATTATTGGTCCGGGCAGGGGCAGTGCTGCAGGGTCGGTGGTTTCATATAGTTTACGAATTACAGATATTGAACCACTTAGATATAATTTACTTTTTGAAAGGTTTCTAAATCCTGATCGTATATCAATGCCCGATATCGATATTGATTTTGATGATGATGGAAGAGATAAAATACTTGCATGGGTTAAGGAAAAGTATGGTGATAAAAGGGTTGCTCATCTTATAACTTTTGGAACGATGGCTGCAAAAATGGCCATTCGCGATGTTGCAAGAGTACAGCGCTTGCATCTAAGTGAAGCCGATCGACTTGCTAAGATGGTACCAGAATCACCGGGTATCACCTTGAATAGAGCGATGAAGGAAAATCCTGAGTTGAAATACGAGCTCGAGAATGGAAAACCGGAAGTATCATCTGTCCTTAAAAACGCACTTACTCTAGAAGGATCAATAAGAAATACTGGCACTCATGCTTGTGGGATTATTATAAGTAAGAAAGATCTTCATAATTACATCCCGGTTACCTCTGTAAAAGACTCTGTATTAACTTATGCTACCCAAATTGATGGTAAGTATATTGAATCAGTTGGGCTTCTTAAAATGGACTTTTTAGGTCTTAAAACACTATCTATAATTAAGGACACAATCAACAATATAAAGAAATCGAAGGGTGAAATAGTTGATATTGATAAAATTTCTTTTGAAGATAAACTTACTTACGAATTATTTAGCCGTGGTGATACAGTGGCTTTATTTCAATTTGAGTCGGATGGGATGAGGAAACACCTTAAAGATCTTAAACCATCGCGTTTTGAAGATCTTATAGCAATGGTTGCTCTATATCGACCTGGCCCAATGGAATATATACCTAATTTCATTAATCGTAAGCATGGCAGGGAAAACATTGAGTATGATTTACCTGAAATGGAAGAATACCTTGAAGAAACTTATGGTATTACTGTTTACCAGGAACAGGTGATGCTTTTGTCTCGTAAGCTTGGTGGATTTACGCGTGGCCAATCCGATTCGTTGCGTAAGGCAATGGGTAAGAAGAAGATAGCGGAAATGGAGAAGATGAAGGTTAAGTTCATCGAAGGATGCAAGGCAAATAACCTAGCTGTTGATAAAGTTGATAAAATATGGAAGGATTGGGAAGCCTTCGCACGGTATGCTTTTAATAAATCACATGCTACCTGTTACGCATATCTAGCATATCAAACTGCCTATTTAAAAGCACATTACCCTGCTGAGTTTATGGCAGCAAACCTGGGCCGTAACCTACATGATATTAAAAAGATAACTCATCTACTTGCAGAAACTAAAAGGATGGGAATTGATGTATTACGTCCGGATATTAACGAAAGTTCAGCAAGCTTCACGGTAACAAAGGATGGTATAATTCGTTTTGGTTTAGCAGCAATTAAAGGTGTTGGAGAGGCAGCCGTAGATCAGATTATTATAGAGAGAGAAAAAAATAATTACTATGCTAATATTTTCAATCTTGCTAAGAGGGTAAGTTTGAAATCCGTTAATAAGAGGAGTTTTGAAGCATTGGCAAAGGCTGGTGCTTTTGATGGATTTCCAGATGTTCATAGGGCTCAATATTTTTATACTGAAGGTGATAATTCAGGGGTTTTTATTGAAAAAGTAATCCGCCATGGATCAATGTATCAAGAACAGCAGCAATCACAGCAAGTATCGCTATTTGGTGATACTGAAATGTTTGAAGTTCATGATCCTCAAATTCCGGAGTGCGAGCAATGGACTTTACCAGTACAATTACAATTTGAAAAAGAAGTTACGGGATTTTATATTTCAGGACATCCACTTAATGACTTTTCTCAAACTATGGAAAGGTACTGTAAGGCAAGTATTGATGAGGTTCGTAATAATATTGTTAAGTTTAAAGATCAGCAAATTACCTTTGCGGGTATGATTACTGAGTCGTTACAAAAGATGTCGAAAAATGGCGATCCATTCGGTACCTTTACCATAGAAGACTTCTCAGGAAATATTAATCTGGTATTATTTTCAGAAAGCTATTTGAAGAAAAAGCATATGCTTGATGTTGGCAATAATATCTTTATTACTGCCCGGATAGAGGAGAGACATTATCAACCAGGTAGTTTGCAGATAAAAATTCTGGATATATATTTGCTTTCCGAAACAATGGAAAAGCTCGCTAAAGGTATTACACTTGATATAATAGCTTCTGATATAAGTGATAATATTTCAGAAGAAATTATTGGTCTTACAAAAACATATGTTGGTACAACTCCCTTACGTTTAAGGTTAACAGATACAGAAATAAATATGAGCATAAACCTAAAATCGGGGAGTGCGAAAGTTGATGCCAGATTGTTTATAAAAGCTATTTCAACAGCAGGTAAATTTAGGTTTTCGATTCAATGATTTTTATACGTAATAAATGTTGCAAATAAATAATTCTTAATTACTTTTGACACTTAAAATAATAACTAATAAAACTATGGCATTAGAATTTACAGACGCTAATTTTGAAGATCTCGCGTTAAAAACGGATAAACCTGTTATTGTTGACTTTTGGGCAGTTTGGTGTGGCCCTTGTCGTATTGTTGGACCTGTAGTAGAAGAAATAGGTCGAGAGTTTGGTGATAGAGCTGTGGTAGGAAAACTTGATGTTGACCATAACCCCGAAACGGCTAAAAAATATGGAATTCGTAATATTCCAACCATTCTTTTCTTTAAAAATGGCGAAATTGTTGATAAGCAAGTTGGATCTGTTCCAAAACAAGTTTTGGTAAATAAGCTTGAAGCAATAATGTAATGCTGGTTGAAAGTACTCTAAGATAAAAGTTATAAGTGGTTATTTATTTGCAAGCAAAGTGCAAGTAGTGCATATAACATCTAACTTATAACTTTCTACCTTTAATCTTTCAAAAGTTATGTCACATTCTATCAACCAACATAGATTACAGCAAATGAGCTCTCTTGAGCTTCTTGCCAATCAGGTTGTTGAAGGGACTATTACAGGCCTCCATAAAAGTCCTTTTCATGGTTTTTCGGTAGAATTTGCCGAACATCGTCAGTATAATGCCGGTGAATCAACACGTCATATCGATTGGAAACTTTTTGGCAGAACTGACAAGATGTATGTTAAGAGGTATGAGGAGGAAACAAATCTAAGATGTAGGATAATTATTGATTGCTCATCATCCATGTACTTTCCAAAAATGGATGCTCCATCAATCGACAATCCCAATAAAATAGTATTTTCGGTATATGCAGCTGCGGCTCTGGTAAGCCTAATGAAAAAGCAACGAGACACAACAGGGTTGAGTTTATTTACCGATAAGATTGAATTTCATTCACATTCGCGTTCAAGTTCAGTACATCAGAAATACTTATTTACGGAGCTTGAAAAATTACTTGATCAGAAAACTCATTCGAGCAATAACAAAACAGATATAACTAGTTCCCTACATCAAATTGTGGAAATGATTCACAAGCGCTCGCTCGTAATTATTTTTAGTGATATGTTCGATGAAATGGAAAGATTGGATGAGATGTTTTCAGCACTGCAACATTTTAAACATTATAATCACGAAGTCATACTTTTTCATGTTGTTGACAAGAAAGTGGAGGAGGAGCTGAACATTGAGGATCGACCATATAGATTTATCGATATGGAAAGTGGAGAACAGCTTCGCTTAAATCCAATAGAAATACGCGAAAAGTATAAAGAAGAAACTGCAAAGGTAAAGCATGAGTTGGAGATGCGCTGTGCACGATACCGGATTGATTATGTTGAAGCCGACATCAATAATGGATTCGATGGAATAATACTACCTTATTTATTGAAAAGGAAGAGGTTGCATTAAGGAAGTGTCTTTTTTTAATATTGATTTTACCCAATCAGATTGTGTATTACAAAAAAAAACTGCCAGCATTATTGCCAACAGTTTCATATCAAAAAGGAATTACTGTATTATAATTATCTCTGAGTAAAGATATAATCGCTGCTTTTTGCCGATGTATGGCAATCAATACACATACCATTCAATAAATTTGCCCCACGCATCTCGTTACCATCGCCATCCATGGCAATTTGTCCATCGCCCGAAAGCATAAAATACTCCCAATTGTTACCGGCTGGATTGAAATTATTACCGCGTTTTACCAATGCTGTATACTCATTTAGATCACCAGCAGTATTATGGCTATATTTCACAACAACAGAACCAACTGGATATAAGCTACTTATTGGCACTACGTTATTCTTAAAATACACACTTCTTGTTACTGTTGAGTCGTTTCCACCATGAGCACCACCTAAAGATGGGTCAGCACCTTGTAGCTCTCCACCTAAGGTCCACGATGCAAAGTTTTTGAAAGTGTCATTGTTTGCTATAAATTCTTCCGGAGCCGGATCTTCATCTTTTGAACATGACTGAAATGTAAGACTTAGGGTGAAAAACCCAACGATTGTTAGTAAATAATACTTGTTCATAATTTTTATATTTTAATTAGATATAGAAATTAGACAATTATTGTGTATTATCCTTACATAATTAAGTGTTAATGATTTGTTAATGAGAAAATACTCATAATTTCAAAAAAATGTAATAGGTTGTAAATATATTATTTAGAGTTGATTACAATCTAATCTTTACCTCAATTTTAACCTCCGATTTGGAATTACCATCAATAATATCATTACCTGACCCAATGGTGTTTTGATTGAAGTACGTTGTTCTTGCAATGCGTAACCACATTGAAATTTGAGGTATAATTCTCCACTTCAACATTAAATAAACTCTTTGACCATTATTAAAATAAGAGGGTACGCTAAAAGCATACAAAACATCATTTTCATATGTGTAAATGCGGCTGTTGTACCCATCTGTGGCAAATATTGAGTATCTAAATGTTGCCTCAAGAGGAAATATATCAGGGCGATAAAGAATATCCTGATAAAGAAGATAACCATATTCATTACTCTCATAATCATTTTTATAAATAACCATATCCAATCGGTTTTTTAAGATTATTTGATTCGAGATATTATATGAAATGAAATACCTTAATTCATGACGTTCAATCTCACCAATAAGAGGCATGTAATTATAATCAAGTTTGTAATTCTCCTGTTTGTTTTTAAAGCGGTATCTGAAATAAGAACTAAGTTCCTTTTTTGGATTTAAGTTAATCTGTACAAGATAATCTCTGCCAATTGATGGGGAGGTTATTCGATATTTAAGCCATGGAAACGAATAATGATCAATATACCCAGAGATAGATATATATTTATCAACTAAAGCTTTAAAACCAAAATAGAATCCTTTTTCATTGGCAATTGCACTACTTTCAGCAAAGGGATTGTTGTATAGATTTTGATAATCCTTACCATAATTGTGATATTGTAATGTTAGAAAAAAACGCTCATCCAAAAATGTATTTAGTCCTGCTATTCCTGCTATACCTCCGTTTGATGAACCTGACATTTCACCGAAAAAATTAATATTTTTCATATTGAAAGCCAAATCACCACCAAAATTAGTTACTTCGGTTCCTTGAAAATTGAAATATTTATAAAGTTCATCAGAAGTAACCAGTGGTTTGTTAAGTTTTGAATTATAAACAGTTATCCCACCTGAGAACATCCTATGTTGATATGAAGCGTTTCCTCCCATAACAGTTACTTCAATTGTATTTTTATCAAGTAACTCATTAATGGTTCGATGCATTCCGGTTTCAATAATGCTACTCACGCCATCTTGTTCACTATAAATTAAAGGAATAATATTACCATCAACTTTGTTAGAAGAGTAGAATGGTGTTAAGGTTAATTTCTTCCAACGAATGGTTGTGGCTGCTCCTCGAAAAAATCTGTTTTCATTTGCGGAGGTATTCGGTCTGATACCACGACCGAATTTTTTAACACTTACTGCCTCAGCCGATTTGCCAAAACTCAATCCACTCCAAAGGGTTAATCCTTGTCCGAATTCAAGATGGTAATCTCCAATTATAATTTTACTGAAGATGCTCAAATCCTCAGCATATCCATAAGCTGATATAAAATCGTAACCAACACCTACTTTATTCCCAATTAATGACTTTATACTATCGCTCAACTGTCCTTTAAACATCACTTCACCAGCGTCTTTATCCAATGTTACCCCGAAGCGAACCTTATTTTGATAGTTGAAAGAATATCTCAAATAATAATGTTGTGGATTACCCAAATATACTGATCCTGGATGGTTGACAGCAGAGTCGGGTGGGAGGGAGAAACCTTTTTTTGTTTCAAGTAACTGGTCGTATCTAAGTAGTAATTCATTTCTTCCATACTTAAATATTTGCTTAGGACTGTATTTCTTTGACTCTTCCAAGGGTCCAATTATTATAAAAGGTTGTAACCGATGAGCTGTTTCTTCATCAAATCCACTTATTGATGTTAGCTCATAAATGGAGTATAATTGGCCAAATTGACTAATGTACAATTTGAGGTTATTTAACTGAATATCATTTATTAAGTAAATATCTCTAAGAATATAAGTTTTAGATCCATTTATGTTAATTGGGTTTTTTGAGTAGTATAAATAGTCGTCTATAAGATCGGAATAATCAAGATTTATATCTGAAGATTGAGCTATGTTTTCGAGTTGATCGGTAATGAATTCAATGTTTATGGATTGAAGTGAGTCAGGATTTTGGGCAGATATATTAATGCATAAAAACACTATGCATAGAAATAAAGAGATAATAATCTTTCCAGATATGTTACTCTTGATGGCCATCTTTAAAACTTATATATTAAGGAAGCTTGTGGTGAGAATCCCAATGTTTCATGCATAATAGCACTAATATCAAATGTAAGGTGTTTTATGTAAAGCCCAATACCAAAACTAAATATCTCTTTTCGGGTTGAAAATCCTGTTCTAAAGTAGTACATACTTTGTATATTATATTCTAATCCTCCCCGGATTATTATTGGATTAATTGCCGTGCCTTTCTCAGATTCAAGTGTTGCTAAAAAAACATCTGAAATATGCCATGTAAAACCAAATCGGAAAATTGCAGGAATTTTTTCATCGTCATAATCAGCAATTTGTACTCTGATAGGATTATAGACCCATGCCCCCAAAGTAATACTCTCACTAATGTCCGATTGTATCCCTAATTCAAATGTAACGTTGTTCTTATTACCATAATTATTGCCCTGTACAACCATCAAGTAATCCAATTGCAGCCCGATTCGGAAATATTTTCCCATTGATCTTGCATAGGCTAATCCAATTTTCTGCTCATTATAAAGATTATAGCCAAAGTTGTTATAGGTTGCAGCAAACACTCCAAACTTGGTTGGAATAATTCCGGCGATGCTTTTAGTGCTTAATTCATTAACTAAGAATCTATTTTCGTAGTAAATACCTACCGAGGGTTTTTTGAATAGGGCAATTCCTGCCTGATTATTAATTGCAGACCAAAAATCAGTAATTGCAACTGATGAGCGTCCCATTCCGGCTGAGCGTGAGCCGATTGGATATACATTGCCTCCAGCATGAATAATTAAAGGTGCTAGTTGGAGTACAATTATAGTTGTTAAAATATTCCTAAATTTTTTCATCATCGGAATAAAGGGTTAATTTTGAAATTAGAGTTCAATTGGGTTAACCATATGATGCTATAAATGTAATAAAAATTCTTAATACTTGATACTATGGGTAGTAAAGTTCTTGAATTCTTAAGTGATCTTAAGGAAAACAATAATAGAGATTGGTTTAATGACCATAAAGAATATTATGATGAAGCACGAAATGAGTTTGTTCAACTTGTTGAATCTTTAATACCATCTTTGGCAATAAACAACCCTTTAATGGCAAATTTAGAGATAAAAGACTCAATTTTTAGAATTTACAGGGATGTTCGATTTTCCAAAGATAAAAGTCCCTATAAAACCCAAATGGGGGCATATTTGGCACCAGGTGGTAGGAAATCAATTTATGCCGGTCACTATATCCACGTTGAGCCCGATAATAGTTTTTTAGCTGGTGGTTCATACTGTCCACCAGGTGATAAGCTAAAAAAAATTAGATCCGAAATACTTTATAATACTGATGAATTTAAATCGATTATTAATACATCAGATTTTAAAAATCTTTTTGGAGATATATCAGGAAGTAAACTGAAAAGACCACCTGTTGGGTTTCCGAAAGATTTTGAAGATATTGAATTATTGAAATTTAAAGATTATACTATATTTAATCCCATCACTAACCAAGAAATAGATAATCCTGGTTTTTTGAAAAATGCTATTTCAATATTTGAAAAAATGAATCCTTTTAATGATTTTCTAAATAGAGCTATATTTTCCTAGTTTATCTATTACAGATTTCAAAAATAGGGGAGTCCTCAATTATTAAAGTTTTGAGCTTATCAAATTCGATGAAGATATTTGTTTGTCCAAATGAGTATGGGGCAATTTCGTAACTATTATATAGGAATCCAATTCCATTATTAACAATGTAGAAATTATGATTAGCTTCAATAATATCTACAAAGTAACCGGCTTCTTTTAAGGAAATATTTGAAGGAATCTTTTTATCTATATATAATTGTTTAGTTATAATATTTGCAAGGGAGTCTTGTGTTCCAACCTTAAAAATATCTTCATATGACAACAAATTACCTAATGATAAATCAACATTATCATAAGAAATTTTCGTCATACCATGGGCTCCGCCTGAATATGCATATATCAGATATTCAACACATAATAGATAATCAGAATTATGAATAACCGACATATTTACAATTTTTTGCCAATTATATGAGGCACCATTACTAGGTCGACCAGAATTTTGGTCTTTGTAGTTGGTGTAAAATTCACTTTCAAAATGAGTAAGCATTGAATCGGGATTATTTTCAAAGAAATTGGCACCAAAAAAGCCATTGGCTATTATGTGTTTTACTGAATCACCGATGTTATTGCCCGAAATTGTTAATGGATATATCAGTGTAAGTTCTATCTCTGCAACTGGTGAATTCGCACTATCATGAGTAAGTTGGTCTTCTGAATGGAGGTAGTATACATCAAATGGCATAGCCCCTATTGGATATTTTTCTGAAATACTAAAAGGAATGTCATCATTATGAGGTGAGCTCCATGTTCCAGTAAATGAATTTTGATTTAATTTCCCACTAAATGTGTATTCATCTTGTCCATATTCTTTAAGCATTGCAATTTCATCACTAACATCTCCAACAATTGTAATTGTATTTACAACATTCAATGTATCAATATCACCGGTTTGTTGGTAGGAATAATTTCCTGATAGATCATCAAATAACCTGACGATATTAGCAGTAATCATAATATTACTATCAACCACACCTTCGTATCTACTATAGTATATCTGATTTTCTTGGTTGTTTTGACCAATAATATTAAATGTATTTAGGATAATAAATAAAGTAAGTAATAGTTTTATTTTCATTGTGCTAGAGATAATATATACCAAAGTAAAAAAATGATTTTTGAGCAAATATTTCAAAGGACAAAACTAATATTTATAAGTTCTATTTATACAATTATTTGGTATTAAAACACTATTAACTTATTGCATTATTAATGAAATTTTAAAACCAGATAGTTTGATCAAACCAGCAAGAGTTTTGTTAGTTTTGTATTACTATTATTATTGAAAACGGGGATTGCGTATGGAGATTAGTGAATATAATACTATAATTAAAGAAAGTGAAGGATACTATAAAGAAAAGGGAAGTAAGTTTATTGCCATAGCTTTTCACGTTGAAAACGATGAAGAGATAAGTGAGGCCAGAGCCATAATAAAAAAGAAGTATTTTGATGCACGTCATCACTGTTTTGCCTATCGAATTAATCCCGAAGATGAACAATCAAGAAGCAGTGATGATGGTGAACCCTCAGGTACAGCAGGTAAACCAATATTAAATCAATTATTGTCATTTGAATTAACAAATACCCTTATTATTGTTGTTAGATATTTTGGTGGAACTAAATTAGGAGTAAGCGGTTTAATACTGGCATATAAATCTGCCACACGCGATGCAATCCAAAACAATAGAATTGTTAAAAAATTCATTACAAGTGAAGTAGAATTAAGTTTTGAATACCCTTTGATGAATTCAGTTATGAAAGTGATTAAAGATGAAAAAATCAGAATTATTAATCAGGATTTTGATACAAATTGCAAAATTAATATTGAATTAAAAAAAAATAAAAAAAAAATTGCAATTAATAAGTTTGAAAAAATTAGAGGCGTTACTATAACATAGTTGAAAAACAAGTATATACTAATTATATTAATTGTACACATTTATAACAATAAAACTAAAAAGTCAAGTGTTTTTTATGTTTTTTATTCAGAATTTTTAACTGATATTTGTTTTTCCTAAAAAAAATAGGGTCAATAATTATAAGTGTGTTGATCTGTAATGATTTAGGTTTCTGCTAACAAAAAAGGATATTTATTTCGAGAAAACTCTACCTAAAAGTATGAAGAAGAAGCACGTTGAAATTTGGGAAAAATGTTTAGTAGTAATAAAAGACAATATTCCCCCTCAGAGTTATAATACTTGGTTTGCTCCAATTACACCAATTAATTTGGAGAACGATGTGCTTACAATTCAAGTGCCGAGTCAATTTTTTTATGAATGGTTAGAAGAGCATTATATTAGCTTGTTACGAAAAACCATTCGTATGATAATTGGTTCAAGTGCAACACTTGAATACAGCGTAATTATTGATAATAATCGTGATAAATCAAAACCGTATGCTGTTAAGTATCCCGCAACGGATAGTAAGGCCACACAAAATAATCAGGTTTCTATGCCACTTGATCTAAACAGAGGTAGGACCAGGGATATACCAAACCCATTTATTATCCCTGGGTTAAAAAAATTGAAAGTCGAATCACAACTGGTTGATACATATTCTTTTGACAATTTTATTGAAGGTGAATGTAACCGTCTGGCACGATCAGCAGGATGGGCAATAGCCGAAAATCCAGGTAAAACTGCATTTAACCCACTTTTATTGTACAGTAATGTTGGACTTGGAAAAACTCACCTGGCCCATGCCATTGGATTGCAGGTTAAAAAGAATTACCCCGAAAAAATAGTTCTATACGTTAAAACAGATCAATTTATTAATCAATATATCGACTCGGTACGAAATAATAATCAAAATGATTTTGTTCACTTTTATCAAATGATAGATGTGCTTATTATTGATGATATTCAATTTATTGCCGGCAAGGAAAAAACTCAAGATGTATTTTTCCACATATTTAACCACCTTCACCAGAATAACAAACAACTGGTTCTTACATCCGACAAACCACCTGTTGAATTAAAAGGAATGGAGCCAAGGCTACTTTCACGATTTAAATGGGGACTTGCTGCCGACCTTCAGATGCCTGATCTTGAAACCAGAATGGCAATATTAAAAAAGAAATTATACAAGGATGGTATCGAAATGCCATTTGAGGTAATCGAATATTTAGCCTATAGTATTACTACAAATATTAGAGAGATGGAAGGCGCACTTATTTCAATACTTGCTCAATCAACTCTCAACAAAAAAGCAATAACACTGGATTTAGCCAGGCAGATGATTGACAAATTTGTAAAAAGCACGACCAGAGAAATATCAATCGATTATATTCAAAAAATTGTTTGCGATTATTTTAGTGTTCCACTTGACGTTTTAAACTCAAAAACCAGAAAAAGAGAAATAGTACAAGCACGCCAACTTGCAATGTATTTTTCAAAATTACATACCAAAAGCTCATTGGCAACAATAGGTTTACATTGTGGTAATAAAGACCATGCCACAGTACTTCATGCATGTAGAACAGTTAATAACCTTATTGAAACTGATAAACAATTTAGAGTTTATGTTGATGATATAGACAAGAAATTGAAATTATAAAATCGGACTAACGGTATAAAATGCGACAAAGTATATTCTGCTCTAATTTGCGTTTTTATCAAAAATTGTTTACCTTTAACACCAAATTATAATTATAGAAAATGAATGTCCTTTTTATTTGTAACGGTAATATTTGTCGATCACCAATCGCAGAAGCTCTTTTAAAAAAGAAATTTGAAGAACATAATATTGAAGGGTTAGTTGATTCGGCTGGCTTTTCTCCCAATTCTATTAATGACCCCCCAGACTCAAGAGCAATTCAAGCTGCAAAAAAGTATAATTTGGAATTGAAAGGCTATTCACGATTGTTTGCAAAAAAAGATTTTGATACTTTCGATCGAATTTATTGTATGGATACAAGGAATTATCAGGATGTAAAATACCTTGCTCGTAATAAAGCTGACAGAGATAAGATTCATTACATAATGAATGTTATCGAACCAGGAAGTAATAAAGTTCTTCCTGATCCAATTCATAGTGGTACACTTAGTATTGATGATGTAATTGAAATTATAGACAATATTACAGATGTTATAGCAAAAAATATCAAGTAAGCTAATAAGAAATAGGTGTTAGATTACAGACCTAATAAAAGTGACATTGAAAACGCCTATGAACGTATATCTCCATATGTTCACAATACTCCCATACATAGTTCTACACTGCTGAATACAAGGTTTAGTACTAATATATTTTTCAAATGTGAGAATTTTCAAAAAGCTGGTTCCTTTAAGTCAAGAGGTGCAGTAAACGCAATTCTTTCCTTGCCCAAAAAATATTCTACAATTGGCGTTGCAACACATTCTTCGGGTAATTTTGCACAAGCATTAGCCAGAGCTGCAAGTATATTAAATATACCTTCATATATTGTGATGCCCGAAAATGCACCAAAAGTTAAGATTGACGCAGTACGAGATTATGGTGGTGAAATAACCTTCTGTAAGCCAACATTATCGGCACGTGAAGAAACAATTAAAAAAGTTATTAGTAGTACTGGAGCATTTGAAATTCATCCATATGATAATTATGATATCATAGCAGGGCAGGGGACTGCGACCCTCGAATTATGCCAAAGTATTCAAAATCTTGATATTATATTATGTCCAGTAGGTGGAGGTGGTTTAATCAGTGGAACAGCTCTTGCAGCATCCTTTTTTGGGAATAATATTAAGGTTATTGCATGCGAACCTAAAGGAGCTGATGATGCCTATCGTTCAATGAAAGCCGGTAAGATAATACCTAGTATCGACCCAAATACAATTGCAGATGGATTATTGACTTCATTGGGGACACGTAATTTTCCAATTATTCAAAAATACGTTGACGATATTGTAACTGTTGGTGAAGATACTATTGTTGAAGCAATGAGATTGATATATGAAAGGATGAAAATTGTAATAGAACCTTCATCAGCAGTGCCTTTGGCGGCCCTTATTGAAGATAGAGTGGATGTTCGAAATAAAAATGTTGGTATAATTATTTCCGGAGGAAATGTTGATCTTTCCAAAATTTCTTTTTAGTTATGAGTAATGATAAACTTGGTAAACTTTTTCTGATACCCACAACTTTGGGCTCATTCGAGACAAATGAGCGCGTTTTACCCTCATATAATACTCAGATAATTCACGGATTAAATGTTTTTGTTGTTGAGCAGGTAAGAACTGCCCGAAGATTCTTGAGTAGTTTAAACCATCCTGTAAAAATCGATGAACTGGAATTCAAAGAGCTTAATAAGCATACTGATAGTTCTGAGATTGACTCCTATCTTGATTGTACTTACTATGGCAAGTCAATTGGTTTAATATCCGAAGCCGGAACACCTTGCATTGCTGACCCAGGATCAGTAGTTGTGAAAATTGCACAGGAAAGAGGGATACAAGTTATACCTTTGGTGGGGCCTAATTCAATAATACTTTCTTTAATGGCCTCTGGGTTTAATGGACAAAATTTTACTTTTCATGGATATCTTCCGGTTGATAAACAACAGCTAAGTAAAAAGCTTAAGGAAGTTGAAATGAATGCTGTTAAATTAAATCAAACTCAGATATTTATTGAAACTCCATATCGTAATAATCAGTTGTTTGGTTCGATAATGAATACATGTTCACCAAGTACCTTATTATGTATTGCAACAGATCTAACACTTCCTGCTGAATCAATTCAAACCATGCCAATCTCAATGTGGAAGAAAATTAAACTTGACTTCCATAAAAAACCAACCGTATTTCTAATTTATAAATAGAATTATTGCCACTAATCAGAATCTCTTTTCAGTTTCCACCGTTTATGTGACCATAGCCAGTTCTCAGGTTTTTTTCTAATAACCTCTTCCAACTTATTTGCAAGACGCTTGGTTATTTCACCATCCGCAAGTTTCTGAGGTTCATCCGAAAGAATTGTTAGTTCGAGTTCATAATATCCACGTTTAACTCGTTGTATGTCAACAAAAACAGTAGGGTAATTATATTTTTTAGCATATAATTCGGGACCATGTAGAAATGCAGTATCACGACCAAGAAAATCTATCCAGTGTGATTTTTTTATATTCGATGGACTCTGATCAGAAGCCATTACATAGTTCTTCTTTTTATCCTTGTTTAATACAAAACAACGTGCAGTATCATAAATTGAAACCAACTCGGTTCCCAACCTTGATCGATTTGTTTTAATGTAATTGTTTAGATATTTATTACTAAGTGGTTTGTATAAAGCTATACCGGGCCAATGTAATTGCATACACGATAGCGCACCCCATTCCCAATTACCATAGTGGTTTGGTAATGCAATTATTCCTCCATGATTATTGTAAATATGACGTATTTCATCCTCATTAATCACCTTATGCCGTGCGTAAATTTGCTTCTCACTCATGGTAAAGGCTTTTAAACTTTCCACAGTAATTTGAGAAAGGTTTTTATACGATAGTTTTTCAATTCTTTTTAACTCCTCAGGACTCTTTTCAGGGAAGCATTTTTTTAGATTATCTCTTACAACATCAAGTCGATATTTAAGTACCTTGTAGGTAATAAAGTAAAAGAAATCAGCAAAAATATAAAGTAACCAGAATGGGACCAGCCGGAATAACAAAATGAAAAAGCGTGTTACTAATGATGATATAAAATTCATGGAGGCAAACTTACTGCTTCTTTTGAAAAAATATCAAGAATGTAAAGTAAATTTGCCAATTATTTTTTCATTGTATTAGATGCATTAATGACCAATTTAATAAAAATACTAAACTTAAACAGAACTGAAAAAAGAACCTTTAGGCTTCATACGTTTTATCTGATAATTGAAGGCGTTGTACTTGGAATACTAGCACTAAACGAGTTTGTTTTCCTTAAGAGTTTAAATGGCACAAATTATCAGCTTAGTTTTTTGTTTCAGTTTAGTATGCTGGTATTTCTATTTCTAATAGTGATTAATGAGTTTTTAAAGAGAATAAGAAATAGAAAAAAACTTCTAAGACTCGCTGCTATTTTTAGCAGATTGCCATTACTGGCATTGATTTTCTTTCCAACAAATACAGATGATCTGATAGCACATCCTTATTATCATTACATATTTCTTTTTTTATTTTTGATTTATTTCTCAGGAAATATTTTTATCAATCCTAATATTAATTATCTGTTGAAGGTAAACTATCGCCATCAAAATTTCGGTAAATTATACAGTTATTCAACCAGCATTAATAAAATTGTAATGCTTGTTGTAACATTTGCCTATGGTTATATACTTGATTATAACAATTTTGCATTTGTATATATAATCCCCATGGCTGCTCTGCTTGGTATATCATCGGTTTTTGTTTTGTCAAATATTTCATATCCAAAAGATGAAATAATTTTATTGAAGAAGTCAGTTATTCAGTCGGTTAAAGACTCTATTAAAGACATGCATCAAATACTACGGAATAATACACCCTATCGTCATTTCGAGATAGGTTTTATGTTCTATGGATTTTCGTTTATGATATCGGTAACGGTAATTACAATTTATTTTTACGAAGCACTCAACTTAAATTATGCAAGCGTAGCGTTTTATAGAAATGCATATAATATATTGGCAATTATACTATTACCTTTTTTTGGGAGGTTAATTAGTAATATCGATCCACGAAAGTTTGCTGCGCTTACTTATTCCTCTATAGTTATCTATATTTTCTTCTTGATGATGACCTCATATTTCCCTGCACACTTTGAATTTCTTGATATTACAATTTATTATACTCTTCTTCTTTACATCTTATTCCATGGAATTTTTGCCGCAACCATGGTATTGTTATGGAATATTGGGTCAGCATATTTCTGTAAACCAGAAGAATCGGGAACTTACCAATCGCTTCATCTATCATTAACCGGAGTTAGAGCAATTTTTGCTCCATTATCAGGGGTTGTCTTCTATGAATTATTTGGCTTTACTGTAACATTTTCCATAGCTATTTTCTCACTATTGTGTGGCATAGCTCTTATGATTTGGTCGTATAATCAGGGGAAAACCTTCGAATTAAATGAATAGTATTATTAGATCCTTTTTACTGCAAAAGTTTCTCCAAACTTAACATTTCCTTCATTAATTATCTGATACGGAAAATAGTAAATAGGAGTAGTTTCGGCTACTTTGTTTGTAATATCAATGGCAACGGTTTCAATACTAACTGCACCCTTCTCAAGTTGAACATCAGCTTCATATGTTAAACCATATGCTATAATATTTCCTTCTGCCATCTCCGTTTCACAATATTTTTGTAACGACCATATTACTGACTCAATATTTGGAATATTCTTTTTGTCGGTAATTTCAAACTCAAGGGGATGAACAACTTCATCTTTATCAACAAATGCACCAAAGGGGTAGCATTGCCCGGTATCCTCTAATAGGTCTTTTGCATATTCAAATGAATGATCAATTATGCTTTGTGTTATTTTATCCATAATGATATAGTTGTTTGAAATTTAATAGTCATACTTGCTATTCCATCTATCCTTCAGATTTTTACGATCCTTAATTTCATGAGTATTATTGCCAGGTTCATAAAACTTTGTTCCACTAATCTCATCCGGTAAAAATTCCTGATCAACGAAATTACCCTCATATTGATGCGAATATTGGTAATCCTTACCATAACCAATGTCCTTCATGAGTTTTGTTGGAGCATTTCTAAGATGTAATGGAACTGCAAGGTTTCCTGTTTTTTGCACCAGTGATTGAGCATCTTTAATGGCAACGTATGAAGAGTTGCTTTTAGGTGAATTTGCAAGATATATTGCTGTTTGTGAAAGGATAATTCTTCCTTCAGGCCAACCTATCTTGTTAATCGCATCCATGCATGTATTAGCAAGTAATAGAGCGTTAGGATTTGCATTTCCAATATCTTCCGATGCAAGTATTAACATACGTCTTGCAATAAACTTTGGATCTTCACCTCCCTCAACCATTCTGGCAAGCCAATAAACCGCAGCATTTGGATCGCTACCTCTCATCGATTTTATAAAAGCTGATATTATATCATAATGCATTTCACCTTGCTTATCATATATTGCCAGGTTTTCCTGAATTATGGTTTTTACCAGATCGTTTGTTATTTTGATTTTCTTTTTCGAAGTTTTTTCTTGATAAACAACTAGCTCCAGAGCGTTATATAGTTTGCGGGCATCCCCCCCTGATATTCCCAATATTGCCTCGTCTTCCTTAATCTCAATCTCAATATCAAATTCTTCACTTAGAAGTTTAATTCCATTTTTTAATAAACTTCGAAGATCATCAGCTTCCAAATTCCTAAGTATATATACCTGACAACGGGATAATAATGGAGAAATAACTTCGAATGACGGATTTTCGGTGGTCGCACCAATAAGCGTAATAATACCTTTTTCAACAGCCCCTAGTAATGAGTCTTGTTGTGACTTGCTAAAACGATGAATCTCATCTATAAACAAGATAACATTACCATGAAACATTGCTGCCTGATTGATTACATTGCGTACATCCTTAACTCCCGAACTAACAGCACTAAGTGTATAAAACTCCTTATTTAGAGTATTCGATATTACATTTGCCAAAGTTGTTTTTCCAACACCCGGAGGACCCCAAAGTATCATCGAAGGTATATTCCCCGATTCTATACTTCTTCGTAGTATTGCATTTTTGCCAACTAAATGTTGCTGACCTATATAGTCTTCAAGTGTTTGTGGTCGAAGCAATTCGGCTAAAGGTGCTGGCATTGGAATTTTAATTTTATAATTACAAATCTACGTTTTTTATAAACCTACTGAAAAAATGATTATTAAAACTATTACATTTGATGTATGGTTGAGTTATTGATTTCGGAAGTTACTTATAGGTTTAGCAGAAGTAGCGGTCCTGGTGGGCAAAGTGTTAATAAAGTATCAACGCAGGTTGAACTACTTTTTGATGTTGGTGGATCAAACTATCTTACTGATGATCAGAAAACAATACTATCTGAAAAATTAACGAACCGAATAAACTCAGAAGGTATCCTAATAATTAAAAGCGATGAAACCAGGAGTCAGCTAAAAAATAGAGAAATAGTAATTAATCGATTTTTAGAGTTAGTAAAAGAAGCCTTCAAACCCATCAAAAAAAGAAGGGCTACAAAACCAACACGATCGTCTGTGGAGAAGCGATTAACAAGTAAGAAAATACAATCAGATAAAAAGAGGAATAGAAAGGTTGACGAGGATTAATGTTGACGGAAGTATATGTAAGAGAACTATATATTGTTTATTAAAAATATATTATAAGTTAAAGGTTGAAAATAAACTAACTAAGTGTAAAATAACATATAACAAATAAACGTAAAACAAATAACGTATAACAAATAACATATAACAATTAACATTCATCCCTTTTTCTTAAATTGCACAGCAAAATTACGACTATGAAATTATTGTTAATATACTGCTCCAAATTCGCTTATAATCCTACAATTCATACTCTTGAAGAATTTCCCGAAGTAATTGAAGGACAGACTTACAATGAAGCTCTGGTTGCTTTTATACATGGAGAGTTGATAGATGAGGATGACCCAAAAGGGGTTGAAAATAAATTATTAAAAAATATAAAGTGGGCTGCAAAGAAGAATGATACTCGTAATATAATTCTCCATTCATTTGCACATCTTGCTGAAACAAAGGCCGATCCAAAATTCACTAAAGAGATATTTGATAAAGTTGAAGATAGGCTAATTAATGCTGATTATCAGTGTGTGCAAACACCTTTTGGTCATTTTCTTGATCTTGATTTACAAGCTCCGGGAGTAAGTCAGGCAAGGATATTTAAGAGCTTTTAATTTTTATAAATCTAATAAAACTAACTACTCTGAAAAACAAAAAACTACTGCTTATTAACCCCTTTAATCAATCGAAAAGGGACGAGGTATTTGATATGAGAAGCATTTCACCTCCACTTGGTTTAGGTATGATTGCAGGATTAACTCCCGATGATTGGGATATAGAATTAATCGATGAAAATTTCGACGCTTTTGAATATAGAGATGCTGATTTAATTGGAATAACAGTACTTACATCAGCTGCATTTAGAGCTTATGAAATTGCTGCTATTTATCGTAAAAAGGGAATTAAAGTAATCTTAGGTGGTATTCACGTATCCATGATGGTTGATGAAGCCGAACAATATGCTGATACAATTGTTATTGGCGAAGCTGAGGGAGTCTGGAATACTGTGATTGATGATTTCACGAATAACAGATTGCAAAAGAGGTATTATGGTGAACTCAGCGAATTAAATCATAGTGTGAATCCTAGGAGAGATCTATTTCACAAAAATTACTCATACGCTAACATTCAAACAACACGCGGCTGTCCAATGAGTTGTGATTTTTGTTCGGTACATACTTTTAATGGGAGTAAATATCGCCAGCGTCGGGTTGACGAAGTACTGGATGAAATTGAAACAATTGAAAATGATAAACTCTTTATTATTGATGATAATTTAATTGGGTATACAAAGCAATCTGCCGAAAGAGCTGTGGAGCTTTTTAAAGGAATGATTAACAGGGGCATAAAAAAGGACTGGTATTGTCAGGCTTCGTTAAATATTGCTGATAATGAAGAGGTGTTGAAGTATGCTGCTGAGAGTGGTTGTAGAATGATCCTAATTGGAATTGAATCTGAAAAGATTGATCAACTTCAGGAGACCAATAAAAAAATGAATATCAAAATTGGCGTTGATCACTATGAAGAAGCATTTCAAAAAATTCACAAACATGGAATAAGTGTACTGGGAGCGCTTGTTTTTGGTTTAGATAGTGACTCGAAGGAGGATATCCAAAATAGAGCAAGGTTCGCAATCGATTCAGGTATTGATGCTATGCAAGCAACAATTGTAACTCCGTTACCGGGAACAAGCTTGTTTAAGCGATTGGAAAAGGAAGGTAGGCTACTTTATACTAACTTCCCAAAGGATTGGGAACATTATCACTTTCATGAAGTTAGCCATATACCAATAAAAATGACTCCTGACGAATTATCGGAAGCAATGGATGAATGTTGGCGTACCATGTGGGATGAAAAAACCGTTTATCGCAAAATGCTGAAAACATTAAAGCAAACTAAAAATGCCAAGGCTGCAACATGGGCATTTGCCTCAAATACTGAACGACATAACCTAGCTTTTGGTAATAATAAAGCTGCTATGGATATTGAAAAGCTGCTTAAAGGAATAACTTAATACACTTGTTATGAATTATTATGGAATAGTAAGATCCGTTTTTAAAGGTAAATTACATGTTAGTATTTTTATCTCTCTGATAATTTTAGTTTTTACTTCTTGTGAAAGCTCTAATCATGAACCTTCCGGAAGTGTTGATATACAGCTTGAAGAGATTACTATTTTGGATATCAGGGAAAGCTATGACAATGAAGAATATACAATAACAGATCTCATCACAGCCTACATAAACAGAATAAATACAATTGATGATAATGGCCCGACTCTCAATTCAATAATTCAGATAAACCCTGATGCATTGGAAATCGCCAGGCAGCTTGATATTGAAATGAAAAATGGCAAAATCAGAGGACCCTTACATGGGATACCGGTACTATTAAAGGATAATATCGATACACGTGATAATATGGAAACCACCGCTGGATCATTAGCTTTAAAGGGTTCACATCCATTAAATGACAGTTATTTGGTTACGAAACTAAGAGATGCCGGGGCAATTATACTTGGCAAGGCAAACTTAAGTGAGTGGGCAAATTTCCGAGGCGAGATTTCTTCGAGTGGTTGGAGTGGGGTAGGCGGACAGACTCTAAACCCTTATGTGCTAGACCGTAACCCCTGTGGGTCTAGTTCAGGCTCAGGAGTAGCAGTTTCAGCTAATCTAACAGTATTGGCTATAGGAACTGAGACGAATGGCTCTATAGTTTGTCCTTCAAATAATAATGGTATTGTTGGAATAAAACCTACTGTTGGATTAATTAGCCGAGCGGGTATTATTCCTATCTCATTCACGCAAGATACACCCGGACCAATGGCTCGAACTCTTTATGATGCTGCTATATGCTTGGGATCTATGGTTGTGTTGATTCATCTGATAACAAGACCATTGATAGCGATGGTAAGACTTATTCTGATTATACCCAGTTCCTCAAAAAGAATGGACTTGAAGGTAAAAGGATTGGTCTGTATACTAAGCCTTATGGGATAAACTATAAGGTAGATGAATTGATGAATGAAGCTGTTGAAGTAATTAAAAGCCTGGGAGCGGAAGTGATTGAAATAGACTATCTCTATGATCCGAAAGTAGAAGATTATTCATTTGAGATTATGCTATTTGAATACAAGGACGGACTTAATAATTATTTTAAGTCATTAGGTAGTAATGCATCTATAAAGAATTTGGAGGAACTCATAGAGTTTAATAGTAACAATCCTGTTGAGATGGAATTCTATAATCAGAAATATCTTGAAATGGCACAGGAAAAAAGTAGTCTGGATTCTAAAGAATATAAAAAAACATTAGAAAAAATGATTGTAGGTGTTAGAGAAGAGGGAATTGATAAAGTAATGGATGACAATAACCTGGATGCTATAATTGCACCAACCGGAAGTCCTGCCTGGAAAACAGATCATGTAAATGGTGATAGTTATGTACTGGGAAGTTCTTCTCCGGCAGCAATTTCCGGTTATCCTAATATTACAGTTCCAATGGGATTTATTGATGAGTTACCGGTTGGTATTTCTTTTTTCGGAAGAGCATGGACCGAACCCATATTATTGGAAATTGCTTATGGATTTGAGTGTAATACTAATTATCGTAAGGCTCCCAAATTTCTACTACAAGATTAAAGTGGATTATTTGGCAACAACAAATTTATTATACAAATTGATTTAAGGTGTATTTCTATGTTTGTTGTGTTACATGCTGACTTCATAAAGGAATACCCAAAATTGGATTATTTAAATCTATTGTTTCAGTTAATTTTACACTATGAAAAAAATAATAAATTATTTCCTGCAAGGGTTACTTTACATAGCACCCTTTGGAATTACAGCATATATTATATATTTAACATTCAGTTATTTAGATAATTTATTGGATGATATCCTGGAAAAGTTCCTTAAAGTGGACATTCCTGGGTTGGGACTTGTTATTATTTTCTTCTTTCTTGTATTAGTAGGCATTATTGGACAGAGTATAATTGCCCATCCTTTCAAAATATTATTTAATCGCTTTCTTGATAAAACACCATTGTTGAAGTTAATATATTCAGCAATGAATGACCTTTTTTCAGCATTTGTAGGTAAAGAAAGGAAGTTCAATAAACCTGTAATTGTATTGGTGAATCCAGTATCAAATTTGGAAAAATTGGGATTCCTGACGGCAGAAGATTTGAGTAAACTCGATGAAAACGAAAAGGTTGCTGTATATTTCCCCCATTCCTATAATTTTTCAGGTGAATTGTTTATTGTTCCAAAGAATCAGGTTAGGTCGATTGATATTAATCCGGCAGTGTTAATGAAATTCATTGTATCTGGCGGTATTTCAGATATCTACGAAGAAAAAGATGTCAATAAAACTGTTAATTAACAGATATTGAAAATATGTCAGTCGAAATTTTTTTATTAACCAGTATTTCTTATAGCAAATCAATTTAATCCTACATAGTTAAATATTTCTTAAATAAATAGTATTAAAATATATAATTCGTGAAAAGTATATTTTTGCGATAATAATACAAAAACGTATTAAACTAATATTTGCTTAAAAATCACTGATGATTTTAAATATACTTACAAAAGTATTTTAAAACCCTGTTATTATCTATTTATTGATTATAAAAATGAAAAATCATATACTAATATCCATATTACTAATGCTTAATTCGTTATTCGTAGTATCTCAAACAGCTGAGGTTCACGGTAAAATCACTGATATTACTAATAACGAGCCCGTTGCATTTGCCAATGTTATTGTATCAGGTACTCAAATTGGAGCAACCAGTAATGAAGATGGTGAATTTATTATTTCTGGAATAGAGCCAGGTTATATAACGCTTCAGGTATCCTATATTGGTTATAAACCGGCAATAAGTCAGGATATATTACTCAGTTATAATAACATTCCATTCATCGAAATTAAGCTTGAACCAACTAATGAAGTTCTTGATGAAGTAATTATAAAAGCAAATCCATTTGAAAGGAAGATAGAATCACCATTATCGATGCAAACTATCAGAACAAAGGAAATAGAGAGTAATCCTGGTAGTAACCGTGATATTAGCAGAGTTATTCAGTCGTTTCCGGGTGTAGGTTCAACACCTGCCTTTCGGAACGATGTAATAATCAGAGGTGGAGGACCAAGTGAAAACAGATTCTTCCTTGATGGTATAGAAATTCCTGTATTAAATCACTTTTCAACACAGGGAGCGTCGGGTGGCCCTGTGGGTATCATAAATGCTGATTTCATTCAATCTGTTGATTTTTACTCTGGATCATTCAAAGCCAGTAGTTACAATGCTTTGAGTGGCATACTCGATTTTAAACAAAAGGAGGGAAGTAAGGACAAAACAAATTTACAGGTAGCTGTTGGCGCGAGTGAAGCAGCGTTTACTGTTGATGGACCTATTGGAAAAAAAATAAGCTATATCTTCTCTGTACGAAGGTCATATCTGCAATTTCTTTTTTCCGCAATAGGATTACCATTTCTTCCAACTTTTAATGATTATCAATTTAAGCTTAAAGCAGATATAAATAAAAAAAACAAGCTTACTGTGATATCCATAGGATCATTAGATAACCTAAAACTAAATACTGATATAAAGGATCCTGATCCCGGACAAGAATATATCCTAAGTCAAATTCCAATTAACAATCAATGGAGTTATACTATTGGCTTAGTGTATAATAACTACTTCAAAAATGGCTACCATACATTTGTAGTAAGTCGTAATATGCTTAACAATAAGTTTTATAAATACCCTGATAATGATGAAAATCAGCCAAAGAACTTCGACTACAGTTCATCAGAAACAGAAAACAAATTCAGGTATGAATTATCCCTAAGAAAAAAGGGGGTCAAGTATAATTTAAGTATTAATTCAGAATAT
>JABMPH010000293.1 GCA_013203805.1 Bacteroidota bacterium
ACTATCAACAATATTTTGAGATTGTAAAATACCAACTGCGGCAAGTGCAAATATTACAAGTATTGATATTTTAAATATTTCTTTCATAGTTAAGATACACTCAGAATTTCAAAAATAGTTATAAAAATAAGACAAAAAATCACAAAAAAGGGTTTGCAGATTGATATCCACAAACCCTTTTCAATATAATTGAAATATGTTTTACAACTATTCTTCCTCTTTTTGTGACTCTTCGTATGTTTTTAGAAGTTGATCCTGAACATCTGAAGGAACCTGCTGATATTGATCATATGTGGAAGTAAATGTACCTCTACCGGAAGTAATTGCGCTTAGAGAAGTTGCATATCTTGTCATCTCAGCAGCTGGTATTTTAGCTCTTACTATCTGATTTCTTCCAGCAGCGTCCATACCCATAATGATACCACGACGCCCCTGAAGGTCAGTCATAACTGCTCCCATCATTTCTTCAGGTACGCTAATTTCAACATCATTTATTGGCTCCATAATTTTTGGGCCGGCAGCTTTAAAAGCTGTTCCAAACGCATGACGACCAGCTAATTTAAAAGAGATTTCGTTTGAATCAACAGGGTGCATTTTACCATCATAAATATACACAATAATATCACGTGCATATGAGCCGGTTAAAGGACCTTCAATCATTTTTTCCATAATACCTTTAAGAATAGCGGGTAGGAATCGTGCATCGATTGCGCCTCCAACAATACAGTTATTGAAAATTAATTTACCACCCCATTTCATATCATGTACATCAGTACCTCGCACTTGAATATCGGTTGGGTTTTTATATCCCTCAACATATGGCATAATCCTCATGTGAACCTCACCAAACTGGCCTGAACCTCCAGATTGTTTTTTATGACGATAATCTGCGTTGGCAGTTTTAGTAATAGTTTCGCGATAAGGTATTTTTGGAGCTGTTGTTTCAATATCAATTTTGTGAATATTATTCAGATACCATTTTATTATATTTAAATGGAATTCTCCCTGTGTTTTTACCAACATTTGTTTCAATTCTCTTGAATACTCAACAATGATGGTTGGATCGGTTCTATGCATATCATGCAATACTGATCCAATTTTTTCATCATCTGAGCTATTTACCGCACTCATTGCTACAGTAAATATATCAACAGGAAGTGGAATAGGCTCGAACCCATCACTAGAATTTTTCGGATCCATTAAAGAATCACAAGTTTTTACATCTTTAAGCTTAATTGTTATGCCAATATCACCTGCAACAATTTTATCAACTTTCTCACGGTTTTTGCCGTTCATTACGAAAAATTGAGTAAGCCTCTCTTTATTACCTGTTCTTGTGTTCACAAGGTCAACACCTTCTGTTACTGTTCCACCATACACTTTAAAAAAGGATACCTCACCAAGGTGCGCCTCAAAGGAAGTTTTAAAAACAAACAATGCAGTTGGATCACTAGGATTACACTTAAATCCTTTACCACCGACAGTTTTTCTCTCAACAATATCATCAGGAGCAGGGCATGAATTTGTGATAAAATCCAGTACTCTTGTTGCACCAATACCATGTTTTGCAGATGTACACAATACAGGAAAAATAGATCTGCTAATAAGGCCTAATCTCACACCTTCTCTCATTTCAGCAAGAGAAAGAGTATCGTTTTCGAAATACTTTTCCATTAAAGCTTCATCACCTTCAGCTGCGTTTTCAACTAATATCAGGTGTAATTCTTCAGCTTTGTCTTTTTCTGAATCAGGAATCTCCGTAATTTCAGGTTCTCCACCTTCTTCATTAAATTTCAATTGCTTCATCAAGATAAGGTCGATAATGGTATTAAAACCTTCACCTGGATTAACAGGATATTGTACTACTGTTACTTTTTCTCCAAAATAATCTTTCAAGGAAGTAATAGCTTCATTAAAGTTAGCACTTTGGTGATCAAGTTGGTTTACAGAAAAGAACGTAGGACACTTATCTATTTCCGTTTGTCTCCATGCTGTTTCAGTTGTAGCTTCTACACCACTTTGACCATTAATCATGAAAAGAGCAACATCACATACATTTAATGCAGCCGCAGTATCGCCAACAAAATCAGAAAACCCTGGAACATCAATAATATTTATTTTCTTATCATTGTAAATGGTATATAACAGAGAAGAATGAACGGAATGCTGACGATCTATTTCAATAGGTCTATAATCCGACACAGTATTTTTGTCATCAACACTTCCTCTTCTATTTATTATTTTTCCTTCAAACACCATAGCTTCGGCCATGGTTGTTTTTCCTGATTTAGCACCTCCAATAAGTGCTATATTTCTAATGTCTTTAGTTTCGTAAACTTTCATCCTTCAGTTATTATTACAATTGAATTAATATTTTTTGTCTCTAAAGTAATCCAACAAAGCTCAGTTGAAATATGCTCGTTGTACTGTAAAATTCAAATTGTTAGCTAGTTAGCCCAGTTCAAATTTAGGCTCGCAAATGTAGCAAAATAAATTTAACATGCATTAAAATGACCTCTATTTATAGTGGGTCTAATGTGAAGAAATAAGTTAATGGTTGTTATAATAGTTAAGGATATTCAAATCCACCTCTGTTTTGTGCGCCACATAAACGCCCCATAAACCTACTGCTGATACTCAGCTTGTTATGAATCAAACTAATTTAAAAAAGCGGCAACCGATTTTTCAACCAATTGCCGCCTTTTCATACATAAGTATTTCTACTTCACAAATCTCTCAACAAAAGTGCTTTCACCATCAGAAGCTCTGATAATATATACACCTGCAGTTAGGAATGATGTGTTAATTTTAAACTCACTGATTTCAGTTTGCCCGTTGTAAACAACTTTTCCTGAAATATCGGTAATTGTAATATTCTTATTTGAATTTTCTTTGTTTGAGAAATACAGCGTAACATCATCTGAAACCTGACTTTGGCCAATTTTAAATGTCATTTCACTTTGGTTTTCTTTGATTGCAACCGCAATGCTTGACACTTTTTCCATAGTCCAGTCATTTGGGTCAACATCAATGTACACAACTTCTTTACCAGTGTATAGAGAATAACTGATGAAATTTTCATTTTGATGAAAGCTGATTAATGAATCAGTACCATCCTCAAAATATATTCTCATTTCCATTAGCATATCGAAAAATGGTGTAGATGATGAGGTAGTTTGCAAGATGTCGAAGTAGTTTCCTCCATCCAAATTATAATATTCAATATCATATTTTGGATATCCTTCTCCATAATACCATTGATCGAAGAACTGTTCAAAGTCCATTCCTGTAACTTCTTCAGCAGTATTTTTAAAATCCTCACCTGTTGCAGTACTATTAGTAAAATCTGTTTGGAATGTTTCCATAACATTAAAAAATAGTTCATCATCCTGAATCTCGTGCCTTAGTGTATGAACAATGGATGCCCCTTTATAATAGGTTAATCTTCCACTAAAAATTCTCCCTTCATTTCCTGGATAAACCTGATCGATAGGAATATATGTACTACCTCCGGCTGCAGACATTGCGTAATCCTGAGCTCCTTTTATAAAACTTTGACCACTTGACCAACCATGGATAAACTCTTCGGCTAAATAGTTTGAATATGTTGCAAAACCTTCATTAATCCATATATCACTCCATGTGGCACAAGTAACGTTATCTCCAAACCACATATGTCCTAATTCGTGAGATACCAATCCAAATGAAAAACCTCCAATGGTTGTCATGGTTTGATGTTCCATACCACCACCTAATGGTGTTAAACAATGGCCATATTTTTCTTCTGAGAATGGATAAAGAATATATAAATCAGAAAGTAATTCAATCATTGGGGCTGTTTCGTCAATGCCTGCTTTATTTTGAGCTAGACTCTGAGGATCATCATAAATAAAATTCTGAATTAATACCGAATCTCCACCCATTTCTTCAGGATATGCATATACATTGTATTCTTGATATTCAGATACAGCAAAAGAAATCAGATAATAATCGATTGGGTAATTCGATTTCCATTCATAACGTGAGTTTCCATTTCCTAAATCCACAATATCTGTAAGTAAACCTTGTGAACCGGCCATATTATCCGAACTGGTTGTGAGGAAAACCCAAACAGAGTCCGCTTTGTCTTCAAGGTCTTGTTTTACTGGAAACCAATCGGATGCTGCAAAAGGCTCTGAAAGTGTCCAAGTTACACCTTTGCCGTATGGGGATGTAGCATTTGAAACTCCTGAAAAGAACCCGCCGGTTGGTGGAATTCCATTATAGAATATTTGTGCTGAAAATGAATCTCCGGCATTAATTTCGGCAACAGGAACAATTACGTTATCTCCATCACGAGTAATGTTTGCTGTATAGTCTACACCATTAAACAACAATTGCGTAATAGTTTGAAATGACTTTAATTCGATGGCAAAGGTGTCTAAATTAACTAAAGCTATGCCGTTCATTGTCGAATTACCTTCGATAAATAATGATGTACTTGTAACTTCGATATCTAAAAAATAGAAAGTTACATCATAATCATTCATATATTCACTTTGCCAATTGTACAAATAGCGACCGAAATCCTGTCCAATGTGAGCTTTACTGTGGGAACAACCTTTAACTCCTTCGAAATCATGATTTATCTGTGAAAACGAAAACGTAGCAATAAGCATAAATGAAATAGAAAATAAAATTTGTTTCATGTTTATTAATATTTTATTAGTGATTAACTTAATTGAAAATAATTAACTATTTGGATAGATTTTACCAATTAGATTGCAAATCTAAACTAAAAAGGATGACAATAAGTGAGGTCAAATAGTTGTATTGCAAAAAATTAGTTTAAAAAATGTTAATCAAGGTGATTTCTTTTCATTTAAGTTTCTATCTGAAAAAACTTTTGCCAATCCACCCAGAGCAGTTTCTTTGTAAAGACTGGGAATATCTTTGCCGGTTTGTTTCATGGCTTCCACTACCTGATCGAACATAACATAATGTCGTCCATCTGAATTTATCGCATATAATGCCGAATCGATTGCTCTTTGAGCACCGAAGGCATTTCGTTCAATACATGGTATTTGCACCAATCCGGCAATTGGATCACAGGTCATTCCCAAATGATGCTCCAATGCCGATGATGCGGCATATTCAATTTGGTATATAGTACCTCCGGCAAGTTGTGTAGCTGCCGCTGCTGCCATTGCACTGGCAACTCCAACTTCTCCCTGGCATCCAACTTCGGCACCTGATATTGAGGCATTTTGTTTAACAATGTTTCCAACAAGTCCGGCAGTTGCCAATGCTCTTATAATTGCATCTTCTTTAACACCTTTTTCATTATGGAAAAAATATAGTACGGAAGGAAGTATACCTGAAGAACCACAGGTTGGGGCAGTTACAACTATATTTCCGGCTGCGTTTTCTTCGCTAACAGCCAAGGCATAGGCAAAGATAAAACTGTCGTTCTGTACAAATTGATTTTGCATTCTGGCTTTAAAATAATATGAGTAGGCTTTTCTCAATAGTTTTAATCCACCAGGAAGAGTTCCTTCAGTATTTAATCCTCTATTTATTGATTTTTTCATTGCTACCCAAACTTCCTTAAGGTAGTCAGTAAGATCAGTATCATCATTTCGAAAAGCATATTCCCATAATGTGCCGCCAAAGTCTTCAAGATGGTGAAGAATATCGGCCATATTAGTGTGTGGATAGATGTGTTGGGGCTTAACCTTGTTTTCAATATCCATCAATTCACCACCGCCAACACTATAAACTTCCCAACTGTTGATTAACTTTGAATTCTTATCAAAAGCTTCAAATAACATTCCGTTAGTATGAAGGGGTAATTTTTCGTTGAAGTGCCATACAATTTCACATTGATTATCAAAAGCATTTTTTATTGCAACATCAGTTAAATGTCCAACACCTGTTAATGCCAAACTCCCATAAAGATGTGCTTTAAAACTATATGCTTCAGGATTTTTGTCTCGAAAGATAACCGCAGCTTTTTTTGGAGCCATTGTATGGCTACTTGAAGGTCCATTTCCTATTTTATATAGTTTTTTTATTGATTCCATTTTGTAAAAGTACTATAATGATAGTTGCTAAGGAATATTTTGTATATTTGATTGAATCTTAGTTTAATCTCCTTTTAATCATTTAAAAACAATTAAACCTATGAAACCTACAAAGAACCAAAATTCTAAAGAAGCAAATGTTTATTTAATTGGTAGCGGAATAGCATCCCTTGCAAGTGCAGTATATCTTGTTAAGGATGCCGGTGTGCCTGGTGAAAATATTCATATTCTTGAAAAAGACAATATCCCAGGTGGTGCATGCGATGGTTCAGGAGATGAAGTTAAAGGTTTTGTTGTAAGAGGTGGTCGAATGCACGAAATGCATTATGAGTGTTATTGGGATTTACTATCGTATATTCCGTCTTATGATGATCCAAACATATCAGTACGAGATGAATCATATGATTTTAATAAAAGATTTGTTTCCAATGGTCAGGCCAGATTATTGAAAGATGGAAAAAAAATTGATGTATCATCATATGGATTGTCCTTAGCTCAACAAGCTGATTTTTTAAAGCTAACCTATGTAAGCGAAAAGTCATTAGGCAATAAACGAATTGAAGATTGGTTTGATGCTGATTTTTTTACCACCAAGTTTTGGTATATCTGGACCTCAATGTTTGCATTTCAGAAGTGGAGTAGTTTGGCCGAAATGAGAAGATATATGAAGCGATTTATTCATTTAGTTGATGGCTTATATAAATTAGGAGGAGTAATGCGAACTAAGTATAATCAGTATCATTCTGACATTGTGCCTTTAAGAAGATATTTAGAAGATAAGGGAGTGCAATTTGATTTTGGTAAAGAAGTTGTAGATATCGATTTTAACTTTTCATCAGATTTAAAAACGGCGACTGTAATACACCTCAAAGATAAAGAGGAGATCGTACTAGGCGAAAATGATTTCGTTTTTATTACAAACGGTTCAATTACCGAGAGTACTGATAATGGAACATGGAAAAAGACTCCCGTCCTCAAAGGAATCTCAGAATCAGGATCATGGAAATTATGGAAAAAACTAGCTGAAAAAGATAAGACTTTTGGTAACCCATCCCCATTTTGTGATAATATTGATTTGCAGAAATGGTACTCATTTACAGCAACAATGAAGGACAGCACTTTCCTTGATTACATGGAAAATTTTTCCGGAAATGTTGATGGAACCGGAGGTTTAGTTACAATGACAGATTCCAATTGGTTTATGTCGATCGTAATTGCACGACAACCACATTTCCCAAATCAACCTCAGGATGTAAAAATATTCTGGGGCTATGGACTTTATCCTGATAGAAAAGGAAATTATGTAGATAAAACAATGGCTGAATGTACTGGAGAAGAAATATTGGAGGAACTATGGTATCACCTTAAGGTTCAGGAATTGATGAAGCCAATAGTGGATGCAGGAAAAGTAAATTGTATTCCGGTTGCAATGCCTTTTATTGATAGTTTGTTTATGCCACGCACCATAGGAGACCGACCAG
>JABMPH010000294.1 GCA_013203805.1 Bacteroidota bacterium
ATTGTTGCACTTAACACTTGAACTCAGGGATATTGAAAATATAATGATCACAAAAACATGTATATACTATGACATGATGTCAATTAATGAAAATGACATCCAGGGTATTATAGAAAAATATGGTAATGAGGAAACAGTTCACGTCCATAAAGATTCAATTGACTGGCCTGGTGACCATGAATTAAAAAACGAAACTATAGGATCGGAAAGATCTTCGAAGTATCGAAACGATTTGATGAAAAAAATAGATTTGCTTTTTGAGGAGATCAGATCATTAACTAAATTTGAAGATGTCATAAATAATCAGAGAATTGATCTTCTAGAAGTTGCGAGATATGATTTTTTCTTCCCGTTAAGCTATTTGGTCTATCCGATTTGGGTATTAGAGCAAATAATTGAAGAACATTCACCGGAAACGATTTTATGGGTATCTTCTGATCAAACAACCTCTATTCCCAAGCGTAGATTTAAGGAATATCTCGAAAAAATAGGCATTACCCTAATAAACTGGCCAAGGCAAAAATTGACAGCGACAGATCATCCAAGTGATGGGAAGTTACTATTTTGGAGGATAGCCCTGGGAGATATTAAAAACTCCCTATTAGAAGCGTTTCATTGCTCGCTAGAAAAGCCATATCTTCAACTAACGAAAGAATTTGGTGAGACGGACATATTATTTATAGAGAATTTCCCTAATAGTGCAAAGATTTCAGCGTCTGTAGCCAGAGAGTTAGAGAACGAGAAAGATATCAGTTATTGTTTTACAACCACCAATCTAGCTGTTTTAAATGTAGTGAGTTTTCTAAATAAAACACTTTTAATCAAGAATGTTTTGCGACCAATGGATTGGATTAATATCGCATACAAACAATTCAGAGTTTCTTGGCTTGCTTTTGTAATTTTTAAAAGATTAAAATCTGGGCAATTCATAAATTGGAGGGAATTCAGCCCCTTAATCGATCCAAGAGTGCGCTTTACAATTGCAAAGACATTAAGACGAGCGACAGAAATGATTATTACTAGTGCCGTCCTTATAAAAACTCTACACCCCAAAGTAGTTGCGACAACAAGTAACTCAAGCAGTCTCTCAAGAGCATCTGCAGCGTTAGGGAATAAACAGGGTGTTACTACGTTTCTTTTACAGCATGGTTGTGGTACATTTTATAATTTTGAACATTATGTGCTTCAAAATAAAATATTGGTTTGGGGTAAAAAATATCAAGAACCGTTGTTAAAACAGAGGTTCAACCTTGAGAATGTAATTATAACAGGATCGCCAAAGTTTGGTAATGCAAAAGTACTAAAGGATTTTTCATCTAGTCATTCCCATAAACAAAAGGGACATCCAAGAAAAATAGCATATTTTCCTTCACTTTCAGATGGATCTAGCATCTCAAAAGAAAAATCTATTAGTGCTTTGGAATTGGTATTAGATGCTTTTTCAAATATGAAAGATGTATTATTAACAATAAAAACTAAGTCTGATGATAAGTATACAATATTCAACAAGAACATAATAAATAATAATATAGAAATAAAAAATGATATATCTGCGATTGAATTAATTGAGCAATCAGATATTATTATTGTCACCACAAGTACGGTCGGATTAGAGGCATGTGTAATAGGGAAACCAGTAATAGTACTTAACCTGAACGGATTAGATATCTTCTCATTCTATGAAGAATATGGATGTGCACTTCTGGCGGCTACGGACAGAGAGCTGCAGGACGCATTAAAGAAAATAAGAGACAAAGACATTCTGTTTCAACTGGGAAAAGGTAGAAGATTATTAATTGATAATGTATTTAACGGTTGTAAACCAGGCGCAATAAAAAGAATTGCAGTTGCTTTATTGGATTCGATTTACGACCGTTGAAACCAATATTTGGTAACTGATTTAATTTGTGAAAGCTATAGAAGATGGAGGAGGTAGTATTCTCAAAAACGGATTGGACAGTCTTAACCAATTGGATAATCTTGGATATATCCATGTATTGGGAACAAGGGGTCAATTTTGACTCAACTATTTTATACTAAGTCCATTCGTGATTACAACGAATTTGTTAAAGATAAATGGCAAAAATAAGAGTACCATTTTTTGATGCGGGTGCAACCTACCGAGAGTTAAAGCCGGAAATAGATGAAGCGATTCTACGAGTACTGGATAGCGGCTGGTATATTCTTGGAAAAGAAGTCGGAGCATTTGAGAAAGAATTTGCTGAATATTGTGGAACAAAATTCTGTATTGGAGTAGGAACAGGTCTTGATGCACTTATTCTCATTTTTCGTGCTTATAAAGAATTGGGTAGGTTGAAGGATGGGGATGAAATTATCGTACCTGCAAACACCTTTATAGCATCCATATTTTCTATCACAGAAACCGGATTAAAACCTGTGTTAGTTGAACCAAAGTTGAATTCATACAACATAGATCCTATTGAAGTTGAAAAGGCAATTACAAAAAAAACAAAAGGAGTTCTGGCTGTCCATTTATATGGACAATTAGCAGAGACGGATGAACTTCAGAAAATAGCCAGAATACATGACTTATTGTTATTTGAAGATGCAGCTCAGGCACATGGAGCCCTGGATAAAAATGGAAATAGAGCAGGCAATTTAGGTGATTCAGCCTGTTTTTCATTTTATCCCGGGAAAAATCTGGGTGCTTTTGGAGATGGTGGGGCTGTAACAACTAATGATTCAGACTTGGCTGAAGTGATTAGATCACTACGGAATTATGGATCACAAAAGAAGTATTATTATACAGTAAAGGGTATGAATAGCAGACTTGATGAAATCCAGGCATCGGTTTTGCGTGTTAAGCTAAGACATTTAAACGAGCAGAATCAATGGCGGCGAGAGGTTGCGCTGTACTATTGTGAAAACATACAGAATGAAGAAATCATATTACCAATTCAGGATTCGCATTCCACAATCAAACACAATAAAAATCATGTCTGGCATTTGTTTGTGATTAGAACTCATAAACGGGATGAATTGCAGAAAAGATTAGCAGATAATGGTATTCAAACTGTCATACACTACCCCATTCCTCCTCATAAACAAGCTGCCTACAATGAATGGAATCACCTGTCTTTTCCAATAACTGAAAAAATTCATGGTGAAATATTGAGTTTACCAATGGGATTACATTTATTAGAAAATCAGCTCCAAAAAGTAGTTGGATGTATAAATGGTTAAAGAATTTCCAATCATTTCAGTTGTTACATTAATCTATAATAATGAAAAAATTACGATTGAGTCACTGGAATGTGTAAATAAACAAAGCTATCCTGCAGATAAAATTGATCACATTATTATTAATGATTGTTCACCTGGTGATGATACAGCTATTCGAGAATGGATAAAAAAAAATAGACACAGTTGTAGATATTACAAACACGAAAATAATATGGGGATTTGTGCTTCATTAAATCACTTTTTAACTCTTGCGAGAGGCGAGTATTGGTGTGGGATAAGTGATGATCTTTTTGGAGATGATTTCATCAAAAGAAGAGTTGCATTTATGAAACGACAACCAAGTAATGTTGGTATGTGTTTTTCACCCACAAATCGATTAATAGGTTCTATGGTTGATATACATCCTCTTTACGAAAAATTACCAAATGAGATAACCTTTCCTATGCTTTTAATTAATAATCAGATTCCTGCTAATACAGTTTTTATTAGAACTTCTGTTTATAAAAATATTAGTTATTATAATGTAAATCTATATGTCGAAGATTTTGATATGTGGTTGCGAATATCAAAAAAATATAGAATTATATTGTTTGATAAAATTGATACTTGCTACAGGATAAGAGAAAAATCCGTTTCCCACACAATGCCAAAAAAGGTATTTTATCAAACTCGACTTAATGTTTATTACAGTCATTTGAAAGATGATATGTATTCTGATTTAGTTGCAGAAAGGCTTCATCTGCACGCAAGAAAACTAACTAAAATTAATAGAAAAATTGGTATTAAGTGGTTATATAAGGCACTGATTGCGAAATTTGAAGTAAGGTCGTTGATGTATATACTAATATATTCAACTACCATACATAAATATTATGATATGTTCCGCTTAAACAAATCAAAGAATTAGTCAGATATGAATATCCTCTATTACTCCCCAGGTAACACCATCGGTGGAGCTGAACTAAGCTTACTTGATATACTTAAAGAAGCCAGCAAACATGGTCATAACGCTTATGTTGCTTTACCACCACCTAAAAGAGATGATTTAACCTATATGGAGATGCTTAAACAGTATTGTAAAGCAATTTTCATTGTCCAACCTATGCGCTGGAATATTCCCCGAAAGCAGAAATGGTACTTAAGGATTACAAATTATTTATTCAATTGTTATTTATCTGGATGGCATATAGTTCCTGTATTTAAGCTATTGAGAATTATCAGAAAACACAATATTGATATTATCCATACAAATACTATTATGAGTATTGAGCCAGCTTTTGCGGCTAAACTTAAATGCATACCGCATATCTGGCATATCAGGGAGGGGATAGG
>JABMPH010000295.1 GCA_013203805.1 Bacteroidota bacterium
CAGCAACATCCGGCAATTTCTCCGCCCTCATTCGTTCAGCACTGTGATAGAAATTAGCAGCTAAATTCATAAATATTTCCTTATTTCAAATAATATACAATAACTGTACCAATTCCAACTGCCCAGCAGTAATACGAAAACACATAAAACTTACCTTTTTCTATTAAACTCACCAGAAAACGAAGTGCAATATAACCTACAACAGTTGCAATGACAGTTCCAATTATAATGTTTGATAGATCAGAACGGCTCATTGACATTTCATCTAATTTAGTTACAACCGCACCTAGAATTGCCGGTATGGACAAAAGAAACGAGAATTTTGCGGCCGAACTCCTGTTAACGCCCATGAACGTTGCAGCGGCAATTGTTGTCCCCGAACGCGATATGCCGGGTGTAATTGCCATCCCCTGAACGGCACCGATAATAATTGCACGCAAAAAGCTTATAGGTTTTTCTTCCAACTCATTCGTCTTGATATTCTTAGTAAACCACAGAATTGTACCTGTAACAATGAGCATAGCACCCGCTAAAGCAGGCGCACTAAAAAAACGTTCAAACTGCTCTTCGAACAATAAAGCGATTATCGCAGTGGGTACCGTTGCCACCAAAACCATTAAAAACAGCCTGGTATGGCGATCCTCTTTTAAAATGTCACCGACATTTCTTCTAGAAATGAGTTTCGAAAAAGAGCTCTTTAGATCCTTAAAAATCAGATAGATATCTTTCCAGAAAACTGCGCATATTGCCAGCATTGTCCCCAAATGTAATGAGATTTCCATGAATATGCCGGGCGAATCAACATTGAGCAGGGTCTTACTGATTACTAAATGCCCCGAACTGCTAACAGGCAGAAATTCGGTCAACCCCTGAACAATACCCAGTATTATAGTGTCAACTATGTTCATATCAATTATTCAGCACTATCCCCTTTTTTTAACCTATTTTTTAACTTTTTTACACCATACAAAGTTGCACCACCTATAGCAAAAAGTGCACATGAAATTGGTTCAGGAGCTGTACCGGGCCGGCCACCGTTACCATTCCCATTTGTATTCTTGTCAGTCCTTTCATTCGTTTGGTTATTACTACTACCATTATCATCATTATCTCTATCCTTATCATTACCACCATATGCAGCTCCAGAACCTACTAGGGTCAAAGTAAATAAAAACCCGACTACCAACCATACAAATATACCCTTTTTCATAATCAACCACTCCTTTAGACTATAAAACTTAAAATAAAATAATTTCAAAACAAAACCTATAGCTTACATAATAAAACAGAAAACTCAAATATTTAAAGTTAAAAAAGCTTATGTCAAATCTTAACCCATTGGTTTTTGTAATTTTTAATACTATCCATTATATTTTCCCCGATGTTTTTAAATTTTATTCCAGCACTAAAATCATCATCATTTACCTTCCTAACACATATTCCTTCAATATTTTGATTTTCAATTTCATTGTCAGTTTTCAATTTAATATCATATAGCTCCTTACAGTAAATTTGCTGATGGTCTATCAAATTTCTATCCACTATATTAAAGACATTGATATTATTAATAAGCATACCGCTTTCACTTAAATTTATTACCTTTGCAAAAGCAGGAATAATTTTACTACTAATATTGCATTTGAATTCTGTATTAAAAAAGGTATCAATACGCAAGTATCGTCTATTTATATTTTCAACATTTCCACCTGAAAACGAATTTTTTAAGAGAAACAATGCTTCCTCAATTACCATATTATTATAAAACTTAATACTGCAATTTTTATCAACCTTTTTTATAGCCTCCATTGTTTCATTCGCTACATTTAATAACCCTAAATTACCTCTATGATATACAAAATCAGTTAAAGCCACAATCCCTGTTTTGTCAATCTCAGTGAAGTTATTCATATCAATTAATTGAATATATCTGCTTTTATAAATACAATTATGCAGATACCCGTTCAACTCAATAGAAACATGCCCGATTAATCCCCTCATCATCATAATAGTATCAATTTCACAACGGGAGATATTGATTGTTCTGATATTCACTATTTCACCATTTTCAAATTTAATAAATCATTAACCAGAATTTAATTAAAATAAATTTGATAAAACAAACATACCGAAATACGATATATTAGAAAGCCCTCTTATTTGATCTTATTTCCACTTAGTTATAAGGTATTCACTTTTTCATTTCAGCCAACTCATATACTAAATTACTAAAGTCCCCGATAATGTGCCTCTTTTTCGTCCCGTAACTAGCAACAAGAGTTGGTGTAGTCAGAATATTATCAACCATAGCCCTGTTCCTCTCTTTTAACAAATCAACTACCTCCAATTCGTACTCACATTTTATTTCCACATTAAAGATGTTTACCAAATTTTGTTTAGCCATTACAGTATCAGTGGAATTGGACATTGTATATAACTTCATTTCATATTTATGAAACCGTTCCTTCATATAAACACTCCTTTAATTTGTAAAAACAGTAAATTGGAAACCAAATAACATCTCATGAGTATCGCAAATTTCATGCCATAATTTTAGATTTCCCATATTCGGTTGTAACCTCTTGCCCTGACAGGAGTTAATGCAATTATCGTTCAGCTTGAATTAAATTGCAAATATTCACGTTAATAA
>JABMPH010000296.1 GCA_013203805.1 Bacteroidota bacterium
CTTTCAAAAAATATTTGAAACGATAAAATATAAAGCCAAATACAATGAAATGTAACCTCTGGATTTGAACAAATAAAACAGTATTTATATCAGGGTATTATCTTAATTATCTCAAACGAAAAGTTATCGCCCTGCTTAATCACCTTAAAAACAGAGTAAGGGGTTATTGCATTTCCCTCATTATCAATATCGCAATTACCACTTGCTCCCACATAATCAATATTAGAATTTTGGGTAATTGTTTTTATTGATTCCCATCCTAGTGAAGGAAAAACCAAGGAGTCACCAGTGCTATAGTTTGATATGGGTCTTATATTTTCAGCAACCATCTCTCGGAATACGTCGATAGAAACCACTCCAATACTATTCAATGTTTTTTCCAATGCAAGAGCATAGAGATATCCAATATCATAAAATTGAGCATTATATGAAGCTACATCCTGATCAAATTCCTGATAAAGTTTTTCTTTAAAGTAGATGTACTCAGTGCTGGTCGTATCTGCCGAAGGAAAGGCTCCAAAGTTTCCTGGATGACCATTAACCTCACCAAGTATAAAGTCGATTGGTGCCTGGAAAAAGTCACTGGAATAAAGGCCATCGCATAATATGTATGTGGTATTAGCCAGGTTGTTACTTGCGTTGATATTTCCAAGAACTGTGAAAAATTCATTGTAAACAATAGGGTTTAACATAGACACAAATATTCCTTCAGGATTGTTAGCCAATAGTTGATCCATTTTATTACCATAATCAGGATCGTTAGCACTAAAATTGATCATCACCGATGCCCCACTACCATAAGCAGTTTGAAACGCAGCTGCAAGTTCCATTGAATAAGCATCTCCATCCTCAACAGCAATTGCCACGCTGGAAATTCCATAATCAACACCTTGATTTGCTAACACATTTGCTTCAAAAGGATCGGGTGCGCAAAGCCGCTGAAAATAAGGTGAAATACCCGAGAGGCTTGAAGCAGTTGCCGAACCTGCAATAATCGGGTAATGAAATGGAATTCCCACGTCGTATACAACTCCGGTGGATGAGGAGGAAAAACTTGTTACCATACCTACCAAAAACAGACTTTCAGCTATAATGTTTTGTGCTGCAATTGATGCAGCAACTTCTCTGTCGTCACCTTGAGAGCTTTTAATATTAAGTCTGATTTCGTATCCACTACCAACACCACCTGATGCGTTTATTTCATTTATTGCTGTTCGAAGCGCATTTTTTCTGAGTGTTCCTTTTTCCTGATCCAAAGGAAGAATTACCCCTAGAGTTACATACTTAATTTCGGTATTTGTATTATTATTTTTTTTGCATCCTAATGAAAGAGTAAATGCAACTGCAAGAGTTATTGCCATGGCAATTGTAAAGAAATTATTAGTTTTCATGGTAGATAGGTTTATGTGTGATTTTAGATGCAAAGCAATAATGGAATATCGTAAGTACATCTGCTTCAGCAAATATAATTATATTTTATGAAATATATATTGTGCCTGTAAACATAACTTTTTGAGGGAAATTGCATCTAATTTCAGGAACTATAATTCCATTGGTCACTATCTTAATAAATTTTAATATCAATCATTATTTGTAACTAACCAGTGTGCTTTATACAATTTGGTAATTATAGTAAATTCCTTACATACAGTACTATCTGTAACTTTGTGTGCCTTTTTGAAGCACTTTGTGTGCCTTCGTAGTAAACATTTAACCACAAAGCACAAAGGGCATCACGAAGGTAGCACGAAGGCCTACCTTTTAATACATGGTATTCAACTAAAATATGTAATCCCTAACCTCAGCGTAGTCTCTGAGGCTATGTTATACAGAATTGTTGTTTGATATTTTGTGATTTAACATAGCCATTGTCTATGTAGAGTAATTTCTTTAGTGATTCATTAATCTCATCAGTCTTATTTTTCAGCTCAAATATCAATCCGTAATAATCCATATAGTGATCCAAATACTTGCTGGCGACACCATTAAATCTTCGCATCCAGGATTTTAGTTGAGCATGATAGTTATTTACATTTTGTACATGATATATTTTATCTTTTACATATTGTCTTTTTCTAACATAAATCCTCTCCTGTTTTATTCCATGTTCTAATACATATCCTTGATATGTTAAGTGTGAATCAGTACATAAAATACAATTTTCCCTATCCAAATGCTTTCCAATGGTATTATGAAAAGCTTTTTTAGTTATCCTACCTCTGCATCCGACACCGTTTGTGACGCTCTTGTCTCTCCTACTATATGCTATAAATATGGCTATGTGGTCTTTGTTTATGCCATCCTTTCCAGAAACACCACCTCTTTTCCTCGGTTTCCTTTTAATTGACTTATTTCCCTTTTCTGAGAACAAAAAATATGTTTCATCAACTTCTATTAATCCCTTTAATTCTTTCTTACTATTCCTCCCTAAAGCAAATAATATTTTATGTCTCCAGTCAAAGGCTGTTTTTAAGCATATATCCATTTCATCCGAAATATTTCTTAATGAATATCCTTGTAGAAAATAGTATAAATACTCTTTGAACAGATCCTTTTTGTGAAGCCAATAAAGAGGTGAAGAAGTAAATTCTGAAAAGGTTTTTTTACAGTCTTTACAACGATAACGTTTTCCTTTGGAATAAGAACCAAAGCTTATTATTTTAGTACTATTACAATTAGGGCATTGCAACCCCTTTTCTTCTACTCGATTATTCCTAATCTTAGATATACTATCCTCAGTTGTAGCCTCACTTTCGTTCATCAACAATATAAGCTGATTTAAAAGATGCTCTTTCTTTTCAGGAGCCAAGGAGGAAAAATACTCAACAATGTTACTTTTCATATTCTTTACTTTCTACAAATACAGCAACATTATTCTATAACATAGCCTCTCCTGACTACGCTATCTGGAGTAAATAACTCCGTTATTCAAACATAAACCCATAGTCCTTCCTGTCAGGCTGGAATCCCGAACGAAGTTGAGGTAGTATACGAACATTAGCTAACCCATGTCTATCTTCAAGGTGCAAAAAGTGCTAGTGGAATTCACAAAATATTTTAGGCTGATTCCGAGTTTTTCATTTTTTTTGATTGAATACCAAGAGCAGCCCCTATAATAATAGTAAGTTTAGTCATTTATTAGTAGTATATAGTTAAGGTTCACTTAGTTCATTTTACTTTAATCAAAATATCTGATCTTACAATAAGATTCCCAAATGGGCTACAGATAATATTATTTTCATTTAGCAATTTCTCAACTTCAATTATGGCATTGTCCTCAACAGCTATCAGCAATCCACCACTGGTTTGAGGGTCGCATAATATCAGCTTATTGCTTTCATCTTTTAATTGAACATGTTGTCCGTAACTTTCCCAATTTCGGTGGGTACCACCAGGAATGCAATCCTGTTTTATATATTGCTGGACTTCATCAAATGTTGGAATTTTATTAAAGTCAATTTCAGCTGAGAGGTTACTTCCTTCACACATCTCGGTAAGATGTCCCAATAAACCAAAACCGGTAACATCGGTCATTGCCTTAATACCTTCAATATTGGCAAGTTCCTGACCAATAATATTTAATGTAGACATTGAATTTGGTGCAATATGCTCATGTTCAGGGAGTAGTTTTCCTTGTTTTTGAGCAGTTGTGAAAATACCAACTCCCAATGGTTTTGTGAGGTAAAGCTTACATCCCATGGTAGCAGTGTCATTTCGTTTAAGCTTTTTCAGATCGAGACGGCCTGTAACTGCTAACCCAAAAATGGGCTCAGGACTATCAATACTGTGTCCACCGGCTAATGTTATTCCGGCTTCCATACATGTTTGTCTGCCACCTTCCAGAACCTGTTGAGCAACTTCTGGTGAAAGTTTATTGATTGGCCAGCCCAGTATAGCTATTGCCAGCAACGGTGTTCCACCCATGGCATAAACATCGCTAATGGCATTTGTAGCTGCAATTTTCCCGAATGTAAAGGGATCATCAACAATGGGCATGAAAAAATCGGTTGTGCTAATAATAGCTGTACCATCACCCAAATCGTAAACTGCTGCATCGTCTCTGCTATCGTTACCAACAATTAATCGGTTGTCGTTAATGGGAATAAGTTTTGTTTCAAGAATGGTTGATAATACTTTGGGGGATATTTTGCACCCACAACCGGCACCATGACTATATTGTGTTAATTTTATATTATTCATCTAAGCTGTTTTCTATTTCCAATGCATTCTCATAATGATTTGTCGATGGGAGAGCTATATTAATTACGTTCTCACCATTGCGATTGTTCATTCCTTTTAAATAGGATTTGTCATAATAATTAAGTGCGATTTTTGCTACTTCATAATAATTTTCATTATCAAGCAATTCGATGGAGTTTTTTACATTTACCCCCCCCAGTCGTCTCGAAATATTTTGTATCGATTCGGCTAACAGTTGGCTGTTACAACTTGCATATTCGGTTACCAAGTGTTTAGCTCGTTCATTTTTAGGAATATCGATGAAGTATAATTTTGCATTTCGCATTTGCTTGAAAAATTGCATTGGTATTTTGACTCTACCAATGTTATGACTTTCATCTTCTACCCAAATTGGCTCATGCAAGTTGAGCTTTTTCCATTCGTTAAAAAGGTTATTTTCAAATTGTTCAACTGTAGGTTGTATGGCTTGGCCAATACCACCAAAAGCCGATCCTTTATGGTTTGCCAAACCATCAAGGTCAATAACCTGTTTGCCTCGTTTCTTAAGTTCATTTAATATGTGAGTTTTACCACTTCCTGAATAACCTCCCAATACTCTTAGGTTGACGGGTGTTTCCAGTTTAACTAGTACATGGTTTCTAAAAGCCTTGTATCCACCAATTATAACACCTACATCACTAAAACCATTATCAACTAAATGTTTTGCAAAAGATTGACTACGCATGCCTCCTCGCCAGCAATGAACTATTACTTTTCCTAACGGAGCTATTTTTTGTGAATTGTTAATGAAACTTTCCAATTTTGGGGTAACATATTCCAAACCAATTTTAATAGCCCTCTCTTTCGATTGTTGCTTATAAACTGTTCCCACATGCGCTCGTTCATCATTGGAAAACAATGGAATATTTATTGCGCCTGGGATATGCCCATGTTCAAATTCTGCTGGTGAACGTACATCAATAATTGGCCACAGGAGTGAAAAAGCTTCTTCTATTTTTATTTCACTTAACATGATGGCAAAGGTAATTCATTTTGCCTGCTGTATGCTAACTAGAAGTATGTAAGTGCAAAATATGTATTCATTTGTCCCTCTAATGATTCTTCTTTATTATCCTCTAATAGCCATAGAAAAAATGTTTGCAATGGATTTCAAGTTTGGTATCTTGAGAAAATACTGATACTGAAATTAATAATATCAGAGAAATAGTGATGTTTTTCATGTTGGATTTTACACAGGTTATTTTTACTTGAATTATTTAAGTGCCAATTGCAAATATAGTTCTTCAACTTTTTCCCTGGCCCAGGGGGTTCTTCTTAAAAACTTCAAACTAGATTTAATTGAAGGATCATGGGTGAAGCACCGGATATTTATTATCATTCCTAGCTCTTCCCACCCATAATAAGCAACTAAGCCCTCAAGCATATCTATCAACTTTACCCCGTGCAATGGGTTGTTGATTTGATGGTTACCTTGATTATTTTCACTATTCATGATAATACATGATTTATTGTGCTTTAGTAAGATATTGTTTAAAGCACAAACTGAGTTTATGGATGCAAATATATTATTTAATACACTTATTTTCCATACTTTTATAACCAAAAAAACCATGAATCGTATTACCCTAATAATCCAACTTTTATTGATAATCAATTTCTCTTTTTCTCAAAATAATGATGAGAAAGTTATAAGGGATATTTTTGATAACGTCCTCTTAAACGATGAGGCCTATAATAACCTTGAGTACCTATGTACAGAAGCACCCGGAAGGCTGATTGGCTCTGATGAATCAATAATTGCTGTAAATTTTATGAAGGATTATTTTAAGAAGTTGGGGGCAGATTCTGTTTTCCTGCAAGAGTTTATAACACCTGCCTGGAAATGTAATAGTACCGAAGTAAGTATTCTGATTGATGGAAAAGAAATTCAACTAAGAGCAGATGCACTGGGGCCTTCACCATCAACACAAGGAAAAGGGTTGTTTACGAATGTTATTGAAGTACAGGGTTTAGATGAGCTGAAAGCCCTTGACAAGGAAGAGGTTCAAGGGAAAATAGTTTTTTACAACAGGCCTGTTGATATGAGAATTGTAAGTACCTTCAGGGTATATAGTAGTGCAATAGACCAAAGGTATTACGGGCCAAAAGTTGCTGCTGAAATGGGAGCATCTGGAGTTCTGGTCAGGTCAGTTGGTACTCGAATCGATACATTTCCACATACAGGCTCAACGGGTTTTAAAGAAATAAAAATCCCATGTGCTGCAATAAGTACAGTTGATGCAAATATTCTTAGCAAAGCATTAAAAGATAATAAAGCACTTAAGGTTAAGATGGTTATTGATGCTGAAGATATGGAAGAAATAACTACTTATAATCTTATTGCAGATTTAAGGGGTAATGAATTTCCCGATGAATTTATTGTGGTGGGAGGTCATATCGACTCCTGGTTTAACAGCCCCGGTGCACATGATGATGGTATTGGTTGTGTACAGTCTGCCGATGTAATGAGAATTTTTAAAGAGTTGGGAATTGAGAATAAACGGACTATCCGGGTAATTTTATTTATGGATGAGGAACTTTTCCAGTCGGGAGGATCTGCATATGCAAATTATACTCATGCCAATGAAATAAAAAATTATCTGGCTCTGGAAGCTGATGCCGGCGGATTTACTCCCGAAGGATTTACGGTTGATGCTTCTGATAGCGTAGTTGGAATAATATCAGGATATCAAAGCCTGTTGGAACCTTATGGTATTCACTACATTAAAAAAGGAGGGAGTGGTGTTGATATTGGTCCCTTAAAACAGTTTGGCGTTCCATTGATGGGATATAGAACCGATTCACAAAGATATATGGATCTACACCATTCGGCATACGACACATTCGATAAGGTTCATATCCGTGAACTCCAACTTGGATCAGGAAACATGGCAGCTATTATTTTTTTGGTTGATAAGTATGGATTGTAGGTATTGAATTTCATGGTTTTTCAATGCAACTTTGTGTGCAAATAACGACATGATTGCTTATGATAATGGCAGTGATGTTATAACATTATCGAATGTTATAGGATCGGAAGAAATTACAGGGGTAGCAGAATTAATAACTAATGCTTACACCTGGCTAACACCATATATCAAAGTTTTAAATTATTAGGGAATAGTGGATCAATAAAGCTGGACATCATAAAAATTAGGTGTCAAAAATATCCATGAGGGAGAACTTAATGGACATTTGGGATATGATAAAAATCAAATTTCATTCTCTTCAGTTAGTGAAGTAACATGATTAGCATAATAATCTATCAAATTTGGATTCAACACTTCAAAACTTAATTTATCCGATGAAAATTTAATGATCTCTCTGGTTACCATTAATTCTAACCGGTTTTCAATATTGAAGCCATCAGTTTCAATGACTTTGATTTTATTTTCATAATCGCTGATGATTTTTTGAGTTACTTTAAATAATTCTTCTAAATCTTCAACTTTAACCAATTTATTATACTTGTTTAAAAATTGAATTGAACTATACAATAGATGTTCTTTAAAGATGGGCATCATTTCAACTACTCTCGATCTTACCTCGTTACAAATGCCAACTGCATAACTGTCATTTTCATCCGGATTATTATTTGCTATGTGATGCTTATAACTTACAGGCTCTCCAATTCCAATAAAAACTCCTTTTATATCTCTTGAGGAGTGTGTCTTCTTTATATTTAAAAACCTACGAATTAAATCTGTTTCTTCTGCTTTTGAACTAACACCGGCAGTTATTTTTTTCTCATCAGGATTTTCTGACCAATTAATTGCAATGGGTATAAAAAGAATATCTTCGATTTCGATATCAGGATTGACACTAAAATCGTTGAATAATTCTTCAATGGTTCCTATTATTCCTTTTCGAAATAAACCAATCTTTCCATCTCGTGGGCGCGTACCTTCCTGAAATGACATAATTTGTTCACCTGCCAGAAAACTTGCGCCAAGGTAGGAAGATAGTAGTCTGTAATAATGATCATCCTCTGAGTATTTGTCTCTCCTGATTTTGAATGCCCCATAACTTTTAAGAATGAA
>JABMPH010000297.1 GCA_013203805.1 Bacteroidota bacterium
ATTGGGAACAGTTAAGGCTTTTTCATCACCAATTGTTTTCAGATACAATTCAACAAAACTGCCTGGCATAAAGCCCTCTATATAATCAATTTCCAAGTTTATGGGAATTAAGAAATTATGATTATTTGTGGTTCTGCCATATGAAATAATTTTTCCATTTAACCTATCGAGGGTGTAAGTTTGATTATCATACATCGTTCTAATGGTAGCGGAATTTATATTATCAAGGATTGAATGATATTTTTGTTGAACATCAGCATGAAGAAACAATGACTTGTTTTGCGATATGCTTACTATTGGTTGGCCAACATCTACATATTGACCATTTTGAACCAACAACTGTTTTATAAATCCGTTAACCGGACTTGAAACTGATTGCCCGGAAGTGCTGAAATTATTTCTAAAATTGTCATAAGCTACTTTGGCATTTTCATATTGATTCTTTACGCTTTGTAGCTCTTTTTTCGACACAATATTATCCTTTGCCAGCTTATTTGCTCTTTCGTAATTCATTGAAGCCAATTCAAAATTGTTTTGTGCCTCCTTAAAACGCACTTGTGAGTTATCATCTATCAAATTACTTCCAGAAACAGAGAATAATGGTTGACCTATGTTAACTTCTTTTCCTTCAAGAATTCCATAATCTGACAGTATTACAACCCCAACTGTACCTGATGTGACCAATACTTCATCGTTGGGAGCTGAATGTATTTGAGCAGTAGTTTTAATAACCTGACCCATTGGTTCAGATGTTGCTTCTTCGGTTGCAAAATCAATTTTCCATGATTGCTCCTTTGTGAAAGAGATGGCATTTGTTGCATTTATGGCCATCTCTTCTGCCATATGAATAGCATCATGTTCATCAGCAAAAATCTTTATTGGAGGTGCGGTTAACTGAAAATCTCCCTTATCAGTTTTTATATCGAAAATAAGTTCACCTGTTCCTAAATTTTCAGGAATAATATTGAAACTATATATACCTTTTCGAGTAGGTTTTGACAAGGTTTGCGTTGTTTCTTTACCAAATACAATAAGCCTGATTGTTACACTTCCTTTTTCAAGGGCAGTAAAATCAGGGAGATTGGTAAAATGAGCCAGCACATTTGATTTATGACCTATTACAAATGGATCGGCCTCAGCAAAAACTTCAAAGTCGTTACTGTAAGATGTGAACTGAATTTTTACTTCTTCCTCATGATTGTGGGCTTCATCACTATTGTTTGTTTCATAAGTATGATCATCAGGTGTTGAACTAGCATTGGGCTTGCATCCTACAAATATCATTGTGAGAATTACAAATACAAAAATCTTAAATTTCATTATTATTTTGTTTAAATCCTATAAAAAAGTTATTGGATGATAAGGCATAGTTCGAATTAAAATGCCATCAATACATCCGAAAAAAAATAAGAATTAAACTATTGGGGGAGCACGTAAGCCTTTGCTTGTACTTATAAAATTGTAATATGAGTTTAAGGAGTAATGATATTCATTAAAGGTAATATCAAGTTGTGATTCTTGAGATTCATCATGGAAAAGAAGTGCAAGATAATCGGATAGTTCATAATTGCTGCAGGAAAAAATAAAAGAACTGTAATCTTGCTTAACATTATCTGTTGCAACAATATACACTTGATTTAAGGCGCAATGATCAGTTTTGCTTGTTGAATCATGATCGTGGTCATGCTTTGTTGAACTGTCATCATGCTTGACGTTATCTGATTCACAATGAGATACATCAACACATATTTCACTTTCGTGATGATGATGTGGAATAACTAAGTTTGCCAATAAGAGAATATTGGCAACAACAACAAATGATATGGATATAATTTTATTAAACATAAACATAATAATCATGCAAATATAGCCCGAAATAATTTTACGTTGCAATCATTATGCTGTTCTTATGTAATTTTTAACAAAAAAAAGCTATCTAACTCCCGGAATAATCTTAGGAATCAGATAGCTTAGGATTTCCAGCTTAGAATTGTTTAGTTTGTTTTTAAGAATTTCTTAGTGATCGAATAACCTTCCTTACCAGATAGTTGAACCATATATGTTCCTGCATCAAATGCACTAATATCAACACTAATATTACTTGAATTAGCACCAGCGATGTTTTGATTATGTACTAATTGACCTGCCTGATTGTATATCCGGCAATTAACATTAGCCTGATCATCGAGTTTGATACTTATGTTCAGTAAATCTGAAACAGGGTTAGGATATATAACAAGTGAGCTGATCATATTCTGATTATCAACACCTACAACCATTTGATTTGCATAATCCAAATCGAAAGCAAAAATTACATCATTTTGAATACAACCACCAAGTGTATAACCCGAACGTAATTGCATTTCATCTATAAATAGACCTCCGGCATAACCAGAGCCACCTTCAGCGATACTCGACATATCGATCATATTTCCTGTTTGTGATTGAGTTGCAATATCATATTTCACAATAACAACTCCGGTACTATCCTGACTAAAACCCCAAAGTGATGGTCCACCATAAGTATAATTATCAAATGCTAAACCCGGAATATGATCCATGGTAATACCGCCGGCAATCCAATAATCAAGTATATTACCTTGTTTATCAATTTTATGAAATTCAGGTGCCCAATTACTACTAGTCCACAATACATCTTCTATTGGGTCGTATGCCATACCTCTTACATTAAACGATGTTTGTATTGTATTTATAAGGACTTTGTTTTCTAAATCAAGCACATAGAAGTAGTTGTTATTATTGCCACCATAATAATACTGGCCATCGTATGCCATATCTCTAACTCTCTCAACTCCCGTTATTACAAATGTTTCAATAACATTGCCTGACTGATCATATTTGCCAATACTGTCACCAAGCCATTGCGCAACATAAATATATGTACCATTGGTTTCAACTCCATATTCACCAACAAAAGCTGTACAGGGAAATGAGAATTCAAGGTTAAATGTGTCGCGGCTCATAACAGCATCGGGGTTTGCATTTGGAGAAATCTCCACCAAATTTTGCTGAGCAAAAG
>JABMPH010000298.1 GCA_013203805.1 Bacteroidota bacterium
ATATAATTCCACTAGTAATTGCTACAACCATAATACAAATCTTTAATTCGATACTAAAAATCAGTATCGACTTTATTCGAACTCAATTTACAATCAAAATCCTCAGTTTGATTCCTCATTTAAAGAAACTTATTAAATACCAATTGTTTATATGTAAGAAAGGTTAAATAATATTTACCGGGGAAAAGTTGCCAAAGTTGAGAAAACGGATGAAGGTTTGTTTGCTTCCGAAGCACAAAGGAGTAAGCAAAAAGTAGTAAGATATTGAGCTTTTCGCCTGCTAACGGAAGATTTTTATTGTAGTTCGTAGTGTCCCGACAATTGGGTAATTCCATGTTTTCTATATTTCTGTTGATGACATTAATCAAATTTGCCATTTAGTCTTCCTTTAATCAATAAATAAAAAAGGGGCTTGTGTTTTTAACCAGCCCCTGATAAAGTGACATGAAAATTACGAGTACGATAAAAGATTTTTGGCCTATAAAAAAGGGCAACTTTAAAAAATTGCCCTTCCAAATTTAATCTAGCATATTATTTATATAGGATAGAATCGAACTTTAATCAACTGGCTACCGTTATTCTGTAATTGCCAGAAATAGGCTAGTTCGCTGTAAGTTGTTGTTTCCCAAATTGGATCTTCTTCAGTTCCAATATTGATTACAATTTCCTGGTCTCCTAACCAATCCATATAATCAAAAATCCATACTGGGTCGTTAACGCCAATCTCCCACGGTAATGCTCCAGCTTCACTTTCAGTAATTGTAAACAGGTCTGTAATGTTTGTCCATTTCCTGGTAACAGAGACATCTCCAAGCTTTTGATAATACCACAATTCCTCTGTTACCGTACCATCAATAGTTGTTGTTTCCAGAGCTTCCAACCATGCGGCAATTTCAGCTGGATCAACATTCTTTTTGCCACGCATTGCAACATAAACTACATATTTCCCTTTACCAAGCTGAAATTCACAGCCGTCTCCATCAAACACAGTACCATCGAGAACAGCAAATTCTTCTCCCTGACTCATGTCAATTCGAATGCCTGGCAATGTTTCCTCACCAATATTATTTGGTGTTTTAAGATCAAAAGACCACCCCTCCGTATTCCTGGGGATAAACATAGTATGCCTTGAAGGATTATCAACTTCCTTGTCATTCCAACCGTCTTTTTTACCAAGCAGGTTTAGTTCAAAATGAGCTCCATTTAGATCGATAGCCTTTACCTTTGCGGCTTTCAGCGCCATTTCATCGTCCATGCCCATTTCGGCAATAGGGTCAGTTTTTTGACATGCTGCAAATACAGCAAGAACAAAAATCAATAAAACAATTTTTTTCATTATTAAAGTTTTAAGGTTTAAACACAAAAGTTTGAGGGATAAAAAATAAATATGATACCTGCAATGTTTGCAGTATGAAAGTACAGTAGTATGTTCAGTTATAAATTTATGATAACACTGTTATCGTGTAACTCAATTGAGCTTGGCTCTATCTTTTTTAGACATTATTCTAAACAACATGCAATTCAATGGTTGATAATAATTTCAAAAAGCGAAATCCAAAAATTTAAGGAAAAAAAAGATACTACATTTATTTTTAAAAAACAAGTATTCCGATCATTTGTTTAATCCATTAAACATTTAGAACACAAAATGATATAAGTGTTAATTCGAAATCCAGTTTAAATGTAATTTAATTGTAATGTCCCGTAAACTCATGTTATGAACCATATACGTTTCTTTCTGTAGTTGTCACCAATCTTGTAATTTGGCCTAAAGATTATAAGATGAAAGTACATTTAAGGAAAAGGAAATTAAGGAAGTCAACTAAGTCAAACCCCCGGTATACCTTGTATTTGGACATTTATCACAGAAAAGGAAAGCGTAATAGGGAGTTTTTGGGTATCTACTTAGAACCGCAAGACACACAGACCAATAGGAAAGAAAAGCTAGAATTAGCCCATAGAATCAAGGCTAAAAGGATGTTGGAACTCTCAAATGAGGAATTTGGGTTTCCAACAAAGCATAAATTAAAGATGAACTTCGTAGAGTATTTTCAATCCCAAATGAATAAGAAAGATGGGAACACCAAAATGATTTGGAAAAACGTCTATATCTATCTTGATGATTACACTTGCGGCAATATTCCTTTTGCCAATGTGGATAAGAAATGGTTAGAAGATTTTACTGAATTTATTCAATCCAAAGTTTCTGTTGCCTCGGCTTATACCTATATGGGAAAAGTAAGATGTGCTTTAAATGAGGCTGTCAGGGATGGAATTATTCTCAACTCCCCTGGGAAGATGCTAAGGCCATTAAAAGTGCCTGAGAAATCCAAAGAATATTTAACCATTGAGGAAATCCAGAAAATTGCCAATACTCCTTTTCATAATGATGAGGTTAAAAGGGCATTCATCCTAAGTTGTTTTACAGGCCTTCGGTTATGCGATTTAAGGAATTTAAAATGGTCGAATATAAAACTAACGTCTTTTAACGGCAGCGGAATTAAATATGCAATATCAATTCAACAAAGCAAAACAAAAAACATAACCACCATCCCACTTAATGAAACTGTAATCAAACTTATAAACCCCATACAGAATAACGACCGTCTAGTCTTTCAATTATCAAAATATCATATATCTACCCAAAGAGCATTAAATCGTTTACTAGAAGCAGCAGAAATCAGCTCTAAACACATCACCTTCCATTGCGCCAGACATTCCAATGCAATAATGCTTTTAGCTGCAGGTGCAAACCTAATGACTGTAAAGGATTTATTGGGACATCGGGATATTAAATCCACACAAGTTTATGCAAAAGTGGTTGATGCTTCCAAACACAAAGCTGTTACCAACTTACCCACAATTGATTTATAATTTACTTGATGATTTAATAATATTTACCTAACGTAAATATAACATTGACCATTCATGAAGGGTTAGAGTAATATTTTGTACCTAAAATCCTCACTAACAAATTATTAACTCCCAAAATCACCTAGAAATACATAATAATTGGGAATACCACCCCCTTATCAGATAGCGACACTATTATCGCTACTTAAAAATTTTAATCATGATAGAAGAAATTTTTGATGGATTCTTTATTAAAGAGAATCATTTTAGTGAATGGCAAGAAGCCAAAATTAGAGATGTAAAAGCGATCCTAAGTGACCGAGAAACGCCTTTTACAAAGAAGGGAAAGGACAATTTGCCTCAATTTGGTATTGGAAAGGGAAAAGGGACTAAAAGGAACAAACAACTATTCCCAACATCCTATATCATTACAGAGATTGATGTGCCACCATCCTCAAAGGGAGTGTTAAATGAAAGGGAGAAATTTGAGAAATGGTCACCAATCTTCATTGATATTTTTCAAATGATAAAGGCAGATGACAGCATTAATTATTGGGCAATGTATTTGACAAGTTCAATGTGTGGTATTCGTTTCATTTTAAAGCTTGATAAACCAGTTTTTTCAAAAGATGAATATGAAAATGTCGCCAAATCATTTCTTCTAAGTCTATCAGAAGTCGGAATAAAAGAAGAATATATTGACAACAATGCCAACCATGGATGGTATGTCCCAACTTTCAGAAAATACTTTGACCATCGTAGAAAAAGGTTTTCGATTCAATCTAATACGAATAAAAATAATGATTCAGTAAATCTTTTTACTGAGGCAATAAAGTTAACAAAGGGGAAAGAAAAATTTACAGAAGGAAATCGCAATAAATTCATTCATCTATTAGCTTGCAATGCCAATAGGTATGGGATAGAAAGACTTGATACCTTCTGTCTAATAAAAGAAAATGATTATGAATATGATGTAACAGAAGTTGAGAAGACAGTTAATAGTGTCTATCAAAGTAATCAAACCGAATTTGGGAAAAACACATCATCCACAAGTATTAAAAACGCTACTATTACCCTCAATCAACAAATTAAAAAATTAGATTGTTGGTCCCCCTACTCTGCACTCCAGACAGAGCTCTCCAGAAAGTATGTGTTCTCCATCAAGCAAATGCCCGCATAT
>JABMPH010000299.1 GCA_013203805.1 Bacteroidota bacterium
CATAAGAGACGTTGGCAAGCATCTTACTGTAAACTATTTGATGGCCAAGGATTCGGTTAAGAAAAGGATCAGCCCAGACAGTAAATCAGGAATGTCATTCACAGAGTTTTCATACCAACTTGTTCAGGGTTATGATTTTCTGCATTTATACCAAAATGAGGGTTGTAAACTACAAATGGGGGGTAGCGATCAATGGGGTAATATTATTACTGGTACCGAGTTAATCCGACGCAAACTTGGGCATGAGAGTAACGCTTTTGCTATTACCTGTCCGTTGATTACAAAAGCTGACGGAACTAAGTTTGGTAAAACTGAAAGTGGAAATGTTTGGTTAGATCCTGAAAAAACCTCACCATATGAGTTTTATCAATTTTGGCTGAATGTATCGGACGAAGATGCAGAGAAATATATCAGGATATTTACGCTACATACGCAAGAATTTATTAATCAGCTCATTGCTGAGCACATGAAAGAACCGCATTTAAGGCTACTCCAAAAAGAACTTGCTAAGGATATTACATCTCGTGTTCATTCAGTTCAGGCATACTCCTCAGCCATTGAAGCATCTGAAATACTATTTGGAAAGGGTACAACCGATATGCTTAAAAATATGGACGAAAGAACTTTATTGAGCGTATTTAAAGGAGTTCCACAATCAGAAGTGAATCGAGATGAATATGCGGCTGGAATAGGTATCCTTGATTTTTTATCAGAAAAGGCAGGAGCATTTAAGTCAAATGGGGAAGCTAGACGAATGATTAAGGACAATGCAGTTTCGATTAATAAGGTTAAGATAAGCGATAGTTACATTCTAACTTCCGATAGCCTTCTTAATAAAAAATATGTGCTTGTTCAAAAAGGAAAGAAAAACTATTTCCTTGTCAAAGTTATATAAAACCACAGGGAGTAGAGCTTATTAATTATATAATGCTAGTTGTTAGTATTGTATGGGTTTATAAAAAAAATTATGTACAGTACTAGTTACTAACAATTTCCTGTGATTAATTTCCCTTTTGATATCATTTTTCAGCAATAGATTGAAGTATTTTTATCATACTTATTTGTGTGTTATGATATGTCGCATGTAGATGAAATAAAAGAGCTTGATGCACTTGTTAGATTAATGGATGAACCAAACGAAGCTATGTTTGTGGAAATTCGTGATAAAGTGCTAAGCTATGGAAAACAGGCTATTCCATTACTTGAGGAAGCGTGGGTAAACACGATGGGAGACGATGACTCTGAAAGAATCGAAGGTATTATTGATGAAATACGACAAAATGAACTCCTTAATGAATTTACGAAGTGGATAGAAGATAGCGATAATGAAATTATAACAGGGTTGATTATTATTTCAAAGTATTTTCAGCCTGAATTTGATGATGATTATTATATTGCTAGTTTCAATAAACTATATCGTGAAATATGGCTTGAACTTAACGATAACTTAACGGCACTTGAAAAAATTAAGGTTATTAACCATGTATTGTATGGCGTTTACAAGTTTAGTAGTGAACCTTCAAATATTGTAAAATCTGACACCTTTTTTATTAATAAGGTGCTTGATACAAAAAAAGGTAATTCATTGAGCATTGGCATACTGTATATTGCAATGGCGCAAAAACTTGGGATACCTATTTTTGGTGTTAACCTAACCAGTCATTTTGTTTTGGGATATATGGACGATTTTATTGACCCCAAATTACCATATGAGTATACCGAAGACGATGCATTGTTTTATTTAAACCCTGCCAATATTGGAGCTATTTTTACACACAATGAGATAAGTAATTATTTACTTCAGGCAAAGATTAGCTCAAAACCGGAATATTTTTTGCCATGTAGTAACTTAACAGTGATTAGAAGATTGATTAATGAGTTAATTTTATCCTTCGAAAAGGAAAATAGGCACTCAAAAACAATTGCCCTTAGCCGTTTGCTTACAATTTTTTAGTTATGGATTAATAGGTGATCAAACCATATTTGAGAATGACGATTACAAAAACTAGTTTGATAATTGTAAATAGAAAATATATCTGAACACTACCAATTTAAAAGTCTAATAATTAAACCATTGAAATCGCCTAAGTTCTCTTAATAGCATAGTTTTTACCGGCAGATAAAGCTTTAAGGTTTAGATTTATCATATCCTCACCTTTTTTAGCAAAAACAGTCCTGATTGCAATTTCCAGCGATTCATATTTAAGTCCCATATATGGTGATGCTGCACCCAGAACAACAATATTTGCAGCCTTTATTGATCCTTGTTCTTTGGCAACTTTTTCAGCATCAATAGTAACATTGCGAGGTACATTCCAAATGGTACTAAGTACATCTTCAATTGGAGGATAATTGGGAATATTAACAAAAGGATTCATACTAGTTACCAACCAGCCTTCTTTTTTGTTAAGCATGTTTATATATCTCAATGATTCCATTGGTTCAACGGAAATAATTAAGTCAGCTTTTCCTTCCGGAATAAGATCGGAAGCTATATGATTTGACGAAATTCGTAAATTAGAGTGTACATCTCCACCACGTTGACTCATGCCATGAACTTCTGCTTGCTTGAGTTGTAGTCCTTCAATTAGTGCTGCAGTACCAATTATAGTAGCAATAGTTAATATGCCCTGTCCACCAACACCCGCCAGTATTGTATCTTTTTTCATTTTTCGTTTATTTTTTCAATAACACAATTTATCACTCACTATTTTTTTGCTGTATCAGCTTCACGATTTTGTAGTGATTTGAGCTTCATCCTACGGCCAAGTGTTTGGATACATTCTCTTTTTGCAATAATCACAGATACTCCATTGTACTCTAACTCTTCTTTTATAATCTTTAAGTTTTCTTCATGAAATCTGCGTAATGGTTTAATAATTCTAATGTGTGCTTCCTCCACACCAACACCTTTGCATATATCCTCAACTTTACCAAAAGCAGAAGAATCTTGTCCACCTGTCATCCCGGTAGTTGAATTATCGTTTATAATAACGGTTATTGGTGATTTTGTATTAACTGCATCAAGTAATCCTGTCATGCCTGAGTGAGTAAATGTTGAATCACCAATTGCAGCAACCGAAGGTATCAAGCCCGCATCAGCTGCGCCTATTGCCATAGTAATCGACGCTCCCATATCAACACATGAATTAATCGATTCCAATGGAGCCAATGCACTTAGTGTATAGCATCCAATATCTGAAAATACTCTTCCAGGCGAGTAATCAAGCATGGCTTCATTAAGGGCTGTAAATGTATCTGTATGTGAACATCCTTCACACAATGAAGGTGGTCTTCCTTGAACGATATCTGGTGTAAGATGGCCACTTTCAATATTGAGGTTTAATGCAGAAGCAACAATATTTGGATTTAATTCTCCTGCTGCGGGAATGCTTCCATCCATTCTTCCTTTAATTTTTTTGCCTTTATTTAATAAGCCTCTTAATAATTCCTCAATAATTGGATACCCATCTTCAAGTACCAAAATCTCATCAACTGATTCATAAAGGTCATTAACCAACTGCTTAGGAATTGGATATTGCCCCACTTTTAGAATCGGAAAATTTATTTCATTGTCATGAGAATTTTCCATTAAATAATTATACGCCAAACCACATGCTATTATACCCATTGATTTATCGTTGCCATCAATAAATGTGTTGTATCCAGAATTTAATGCATCCGCCTCGAACTCAGGCTGTTTGCTAAGTAATATATTATATTGTTTACGAGCAATCGAGGGTAGAAGTATAAACTGTTTTGGATTTTTCGGAAGGTTAATCTCATTTTGATCGAGGATTTCCTTGCATTCTACACCTGCCCTTGAATGGGCTAACCGGGTTGTTACTCTGATGAGAACCGGAGTGCCGAACCTTTCACTTAAGTCAAAAGCATATCTTGTCATATCATATGCTTCCTGTTGGTTTGATGGTTCCATAACAGGTATCATCGAAAACTTACCGTAGAAACGTGAATCCTGTTCATTTTGTGATGAGTGCATCGATGGATCATCAGCAGAGAGAACAACAAGTCCTCCATTTGCACCAGTAATAGCAGAGTTAATGAATGCATCGGCAGCTACATTTAACCCAACGTGTTTCATGCAAACCAGCGACTTCTTACCCGCATATGACATACCTATAGCACTTTCCATTGCAGTTTTTTCATTGACCGACCAGCTTGATCTAATATTTCTTTCTTTCGCATCTTTTGACGCTTGGATATATTCGGTAATTTCTGTTGAAGGTGTGCCTGGATATGCATAAACACCAGAAATTCCAGCATCAATGGCTCCTTGGGCTATTGCTTCGTCACCTAATAATAATAGTTTTTGCATCACGATATATAGAGTTTACTATTGTTTAATTTATGGCTGCTAAATTATCAAAAATACGAGTATTGTAGAGGCAGTTTAATTAATCTATAACGATTATAAATTGAATATTTGAGTAGTTTTGTTGTTCTAACTTTGTAATGTTACAAGTCTTGTGTTAGTTTTTAAGTTAACATAAGTTTGCTCTACGATTAATAGTCCACTTAATATGAATTTTCTGGCGCACGCGCATCTTTCTGGTGATAATGATAATATAGTTTTTGGAAATCTCATTGCTGATTCTGTTAAGGGGAAATCATATAATGGTTTTCATAAGGAGATTATGATTGGAATACTTCTACATCGAGAAATTGATACTTTTACCGACCGCCATCCAATAGCCAAAAATAGCAGGGAATTAATAAGAGAAAATTATGGTAAATATTCAGGGATTGTTGTAGATATCTACTATGATCATTTCCTGGCGCGTAATTGGGAAGAATACCATAAAACAGAACTTTCCAAATATTCAACGCAAGTTTATTTAATTCTGGCCAAAAGATTCCTTATACTGCCGAGTAGGATTAAAAGGCTTTTGCCTTTCCTTATTGGTCAGAACTGGTTGTCGGGATATGCAAATTTAAATGATCTTAATCGAGTATTTAAGGGCATGGATCGTAGAACCGAATATTTATCAGGAATGGGTAATGCGGTGAGTATTCTTGAAGACAAATATGATATGTTATACAATGATTTCAGATTATTTTATAATGAGCTTGAAAGCTTTTCGAAAACAAGATTAGCTGAAATAATTGTTGAAAATAGCGAGCAATTATATGACTAGAATGATTCATCTTTTTCTCCATCTATCTGTTTTTGCTCTTTTTTTACTTCATTGTCAAGTTCAATCAAAAGCTTAACAATCTCTTCAATTTTAAGTATTTTATGTGGATCGGAACTTTTGATGGCAGCTAAGGGCATTGCTTCCGCCTCGGCTTCTGATGGATCTTGAACAATACAATACCCACCTGCTTTTTTTATGGATAATAAACCCTGAGCACCATCACTATTTGCCCCGGTTAATACTATTCCAATTAAATCTTCTCCATAAGCATAAGTAGCAGTTTCGAAAAGTATATCAATCGATGGTCGTGAATAATTTTTCTTTTCATCAGTAGATAGAGAAATTGAAAAGTCTTCCTCAATTAATAGGTGATAATTTGGAGGTGCAATATATACATAACCTGCTGTAATAATCTCTTTTTCATCTGCTTCTTTAACAGTTAGTTTTGCAAGATTATCAAGGAACTTTGCCATGTAGTTATCTGATGTGGGACTAATATGCTGGACAATAAAAATAGGAAATGAAAACTCTTTAGGAAGCATAGGTATTAACTTCTTAAGAGCAAAAAAACCCCCAGCAGATGTTCCTATTACTATGGCCTTGTACGACATAATATTTAGTTGATAGAGTTGTGATAGTAACAAATAGTATTTTTATGCTTTTACTATTTTCTTTTTATAGATTTTTTCATTACCATTTACGATATCAAATTTTGTTGCCTTTGTTGTAAATTGCAGAGTTTCTTTTGATCCCAAACCTAAATAACCACCATTAATCAGGCTATCATGAAAGAGGCTTACAACTCTGTTTTGCAATTCTTTATTAAAATAAATTAATACATTTCTGCAAATAATAAGATTCACTTCTGCAAAAACACTATCCGTAACAAGATTGTGCTCAGCAAATACTAAATTCTTTTTTAACGATTGATCATAAATCACTGAGTTGTAATTTGCCATATAATAATCGGAAAAAGATTGAGTTCCACCCGCAGCCTGATAATTGGATGTATATTCTTTGATACGGTCGATGGGATATATTCCCTTTTTTGCAATATCGAGTACATCGTGATTAAAATCGGTAGCATAAATTTGGGCTCGATCGTATATTCCCTCTTCTTTAAGAACAACAGCGAACGAATAAACTTCCTCACCTGTTGAGCATCCAGCATGCCAAACTTTAAAAAACGGATATGTTTTAAGTATCGGGATCACTTCTTTTCGTAACGCAAGGTAGAAACCAGGGTCACGAAACATTTCAGTAACATTAATTGATAAATCGCGCAGGAGTACTTCAAAATATTTTGGGTCATGAAGTACTTTGTGTTGCATTTCACTAATACTATTTAATTTAGAAGCACTAAGACGATTTAACAACCGCCTTTTAACATGAGCCTTGCTATAATTCCTAAAATCGTATCCATACTTATTGTATATACCTTCAAGAATTAAATCAATTTCTATATTAATTGTGTGGTTATTATTATCTAGTTCATTAATCATTTAATACAAAGTTATTTGTAAAGTATCTTTAGTGCTTTTAATACGTCTAACATTCTAAGAGGCTTGCTAAGGTAGTAATCCATTCCGCTACTAAGATATTTTTTAATATCCTCTTTAAATGCATTTGCGGTTAATGCAATTATAATTGATTCATTTTCAATATTATTCTCCACCTCCCATTTTCTAATTTGTGAAGTAGCTTCCAAACCATCCATAACGGGCATTAGGATATCCATAAAAATTAAATCATAATTATTTTTCTGATGCATTTTTAATGCTATTTCACCATTTTCAGCAATATCACAGTCAAAACCAATCTGTTTTAACATAATTGAGCTTACCTTTTGGTTAATCAAATTATCTTCAGCTAATAGAATTTTAATGTAACTAGGGAGAGAAATATTTTCTGTGTCCTTAATTATCTCCTTTGGTTTTTTAGTCTTTTTTGTTTTTACTGTAAACCAAAAAGTAGAACCATCACCCAATTTACTATGCAATCCAATTTCACCACCCATAAGTTCCGATAGCTTTTTTGAGATGGTAAGTCCTAATCCGGTTCCGCCATGTTTGCGAGTGGTTGAAGAGTCGGCTTGTGTAAATTCTTCAAACATTTTACCAATATTTTCCTCACTAATCCCAATGCCGGTATCAACTACCTCAAACCTTATTATAATGTTATCCTCGGATTCAGTACTGCAGGTAATAACTAGTTTAACACTTCCTTCTTCAGTAAACTTTATTGCGTTATTTAGAAGATTAATCAATATTTGCTTAATTCGTAAGGGGTCGGAACTTATATATTCAGGGACATTTTTTTCAATAACTAACTCCAGCTCAATTCTCTTTTCGTCGGCCTTAAGTTGTAAAACTTTGAATACATTGTTTATTTGTTCGAAAAGGGAGAAAGGAATTTCTTCTATTTGTAATTGACCAGCTTCAATCTTAGAAAAATCGAGGATATCGTTAATAATAATTAGTAGGTCTTCACCTGAAACTTTTATTGAATTAAGATATTCTTGTTGCAGTTTTGTAAGTGGCGTTTTTGATAGAATCTCACTCATACCAATAATTCCATTTAACGGAGTACGGATTTCATGGGACATATTTGCCAAAAAGATTGATTTTGAATATGTAGCATATTCAGCTTTTTGCTTTTCTAACAATAGTTCTTGTGAGGTTATTTCCTTTTCTACAATCAGATTCTTTAATTTTACTTGTTGATTATATAATTCAATAAATATGCGAACCTTTCCTAAAAGCAATGGTGATTTGATAGGTTTTGTTATGAAATCGAGAGCACCGGCATCAATGCCTTTTTTTATATAAAACTCATCAGAATATATTGCGGAAACTAAGATTATAGGTAGGAATCTTGTGCGTTTGGCATTTCTAAGTATCTCAACCAGCTCGTAACCATCCATTTGTGGCATTTGCACATCGATAATTGCAAGAGCAAATTCGTGATGTAGACTTTGCTCCAATGCATCATTTCCTGATAGTGCTCGAATGAATTCAATCTCCAAGTCATCAAGGATTTCTTCTATTGAAATTATGTTATCGAGCCTATCATCAACAATTAATATCTTAGGTTTTTTATTCATGTTTATACTATTAATTTTTTGCGCATTCAATTAAGAAATAATTGCATTACAAGCAAATTGTCCAGTAGGTGCAACAAATAGTTTTGAATACTATTTCAAATTGCTACTATCAATGATTAGCTTTGTGTGGAGCCTTTGTGGTTAATATAACCACACACGCAGTAATGATAATAGTTTATCTTTTTCAACAGGTTTTGAAAGATATTCATTAGCTCCGGCTGCTATGCACTTTTCTCTATCTTCCTTCATGGCTTTAGCCGTTAATGCAATAATTGGAAGCGATTCGTATTTTTTCTCCAACCGTATATTTCGCATAGCTTCATAACCATCCATTTCAGGCATCATAATATCCATTAATATAAGGTCGATGTCACTGTGAACATGTAGTTTTTCTATTCCATCAATACCATTCTTGCCAACAATTACTTTAATTTTATAACTCTCGAGAAGACTACTTATGGCGAAAACATTTCTCATATCGTCATCAACAACCAAAATTGTTTTTCCTTCCAATACATCACCTTTACCATGTATTTTTTCAAGCATCTTTTTTTTGTCCTCAGGTAATTTTGATTCAACCTGGTGAAGGAACAGAGTTGTTTCAGCTAACAATCTTTCAAACGATCTGGCACCTTTAAGAATAATGCTTTGCGAATATTGTTTTAATTTATCATTTTCTTCGAGAGTTAGTTCTCTTCCAGTGTAAATTACGATAGGTAAATCAGTTGCTACTTTATTTTTCTTAAACATATCAAGTAACTCAAATCCTGACATATCTTCAAGCCCTAGATCAAGTATCATGCAATCAAATTCTTCCTTCGAAACTCTGTCGAAAGCTTCTTTTCCAGATTCAACATCAGTTATTAGTATATTCTCACCCTTCATTAAGTTTATTATACTTTTTCTCATTATTTCTTCATCTTCAACGATGATGAGTTTTTTAATGGGCTTTGAGATTATCTTTTCAATCTTATCAAATACACTATCAATTTGTTCCTTTTCAACAGGTTTTGTTAAATATCCAATGGCACCCATTTTAAATGCTTTAATGTCAGAATCAACAGCAGATATAAAATGAACAGGAATGTGTCGGGTTTTTGGATTAATTTTTAGTCTCTTCATTACTTCATATCCGTCCATTCCCGGAAGGCCAATATCTAAGATTATGGCTTTGGGTAGATGATAGTCTGCTAGATGTAAACCCGATTCACCATCTAAAGCTACGATTGCTTTAAAATCATGGTCGTGCGCAAGATTGTAAAGAACGGAAGCAAAATTATAATCATCCTCAATTATTAGAACTACCCTGTCATTTTCGAAAATATTGTTTATGTCATCAACAATATTACGATTGGTTTGCCTTATAATTGGCGAGTTTTTGTCTACAATTGCATCAGTACGTTCATATTGAAATTTGGATTGATCATCATTATAATCAGGAACCATTTCATCATCATCATGTTGTTGTAATTCCTCTGATTCGCTGATTTTTAGCTGATAGGGCAGGTATAAAGTGAATGTAGAACCTTCTCCTTCGGAGCTTTTTAGTTGCATCTCTCCTCCAAGAAGCTGGGAGAAGTTTTTAGAAATGCTTAATCCAAGACCTGTTCCTCCATATTTTCTGCTAGTAGTTCCATCAGCTTGTTTAAAAGCTTCAAAAATCACCAACTGTTTTTTTTCAGGTATTCCGATACCAGTATCAACTACAGAAATAGCAACGGTGCTACCGATCTTTAACTCAGGGTTATTAAGTTTTGTATTTTTTGAAGGTTTACTTACTATTAAACTTATCTCGCCCGAACTGGTAAATTTAATGGCATTAGAAAATAGATTTTTAATAACCTGATAAACTCTTTGAGTATCGCTTAAGATGCTTTCGGGTACATTTTTGTTTATCTTAACACTTAATTTGAGTCCTTTTTCCTTCATAATTTCACTGAAGGTAGAATCAATAAACGCTTTAAGATCATCAAAATAGAGTCTTTCAATATTGAGGTCAATCTTTCCTGACTCCACTTTAGATAAATCGAGTATATCATTTATTAGATTTAACAAATCAATTCCTGATGAGTTAATGGTCTTTGCAAATTGTTTCTCTTTGTCGTCAAGATGTTCTTTCTTATCCTCAGCCATTAGTTGCGACAGGACAATTATACTATTGAGGGGAGTTCTTAGTTCATGCGACATATTTGCCAGAAATTCCGATTTATACTTACTGGCCAATTCTACATCTTTCGCTTTTATCTCAATTTCTTTTCTGGCAATTTCAAGTTCCTTATTTTTACTCTTAATGGCATCCCTCTGTAATTCAAGAGTTTTACTTCTTACTTCGAGCTCTTCATTTGTTACTTTAAGTTCTTCCTTTTGTGATTGAAGGTTTTCTTCGGATGTTTTTAATGCATTGGTTTGTTCCTGAAGTTCTTCGTTTGTTTGTCGGAGTTCTTCCTGCTGAACCTCAAGTTCCTTTGCCTGTTCTTGAGTACGTTCAAGTAGCTCAAGTACTTTTATATGCGACTGCAGTGTAATTATTGATAATGCAATATCGTTAGCTGCAATATCTAGAAATCTAAATTCGTTGTCGGATAATCTGTTCATTATTCCCAACTCCATTATGGCAATAACCTTATCCGAATTAATAAACGGTACAATTACAAATTGACGAAGTTCGTGTTCACCTATACCATAATCAAATATGGGAAGTTCACCATTTGAATTATCAGAGATAATGATTGGCTTTTGTTCTTTAAACGATTGGCCAACTGCTCCCTCCCCAATTTTTAGAGTTTTTAATCGTAATTTATCATCGTTTTTTACGGCATAGGATGAGCTCAAGTGTAGTTCATCACCATCAACCAAATACATTAATCCCATTTGAGCCCCAAGATAGGAACAGAAAAAAGTGATAATATTACTTGTTAACTCCTCAATTTCAAAATTACCTTTTATGGTAGATTGAAGTTTGTTTAAGCCAGTTTTCAACCAATCCTGTTGTTCAATTTCGATGGCATTATTACGTAAGGTTTCGGTCATTGAATACAATGACTTACCAAGACTGTCGTTTTCGCTTCTGGGAACAATTACAGTTGAATAGTCTCCTTGAGCAATTGTATTTGCTTGTTTTACAACCGACTTGAGACTGGATATCATTTGGTTTAGTGAATTACCAAGAATGTCGTCTTTGCTTCGTATTTCTACATTCTCGCTGTAATCACCTTTTGCCATTAATTTGGTTACGTTGGCATACGACGTTAATGAAGTTACCAATCTGTTGAATGTTGTGCTCATATCACCAACCTCGTTTGGTGGCGCCTTAATGGTTTTTGGAGCAAGTATTCCAATTGCCACTTCTTTGCCCCAAGATGATAATTGTTTAATTGGATTCACAAACCAGCGTGTAACCAACAGTGATATAAAGAAAACAACGAGGATTGTAATAATAAACGAAATTTTTACAATATCACTAAGTCGTCGTGCGTAGGCAAATGCTTCGCTGTGCTCAATTTCTTCAAATAGAGCCCAGTTAACACCTAAGGGTCGCAGTTCCTCAATGGTTCTGTATATCCCCATCACATAGTTACCATTACCATCTGAATCATAATTTGACACCTTATCGTCGTCGAGTTTTTTAGCTATTAAATAATCTAAATCGTTGATGTGTAATAAATAGTCTTTCCAGTCTCTGGTTTTAGCATTGTAAATTTTTTTACTGAGGATATCTGATTTTCCTCCAAATCGAGTTTCTGATCTTAAAATAAGGTCTTCTCCAATAAGAAATGCTTGTCCTGTTTCACCGTAACCAGCCTCTTGTTGAATCATTTGGTTTAGTCCATCAGCAGTTATTTGAAGGGCAAGTAATCCAATAGTTTTACCACTATCATTGATAGCCGATTTAATAAAAAAGCCAGAAATATTATTGTAGCTGGGTTCGAAATAATCAAGATCTGAAAATTGAATTTTACCAGTCTCAAGTGATTTTCGAGCAGTTGCACTAAGCAAACTTGTCCGTAGATCTCCTGTGAAAATATTTCTACCTAAGATATCTTCCTTTTTAACGGAAAATAGCACATTACCTTCGTTATCAATAAATAAGAAATTATAGTATTCATTTTCCTTTATTATCTTTTCAAATTCTTTCCTCAATTTTAATGTGGTTTCTTTCCAAATGTTTGTTTTAACAAAATCAACTAACGGAAGTTTACTGTCGATTAACTCCTTGTCAATTTTTTCAAACACAGTGAGCCTTGCATGCGAAGAAGCTGTTATTTCTAGTATATCAATTGCACCATCGAAATATGTACTAAGGTATTTTAAGCGTAATTGTGATGATGAGCTTAACGATTTATCAGCAACAATTGTAAGCCCTTGATAAGCATTAAGGTAGTTAATATAGCTAACCGTAGCAAGAGGTACTATTGATATTGCTAAGAACCATATTAGCAGTGATTTGCCAACCCCAATGTATTTCCATGATTTAAGGGAAAACTTAAGCTTCTCCCAGGTGGAGGATTCATTATAATTAAGAAAGTTGTTACTCATGTTTTAACGAAAAAGATTATTTATTTAAATCTTAGCTTTAACTATTGCTGTACTTTTCTACTATTTCGTACATCTCCATCGGTTTAATTGGTTTACTTACGTAATAGTCCATTCCAACAGCAAGACACTTTTCCTTATCTCCTTTCATGGCAAAAGCTGTCATGGCTATTATTGGTATGTGCCTGGAACTTCCCTGCTCGAATTCACGAATATTCTCTGTTGCTGTAAATCCATCCATTTCAGGCATTTGAACATCCATTAATATAAGTGTTAAACTATCTTGAAATTCCTTCTCAACTGCAATTTTTCCATTTACAGCGGGTATAACCTCCCAGCCTTTTTTCTGGAGTAATTGAGTAACAATTTTCATATTAATAACTTGATCTTCAGCAACAAGAATCTTAACCGTATCAGGAGAAACATTTATTTTATTATCTTCTTTAGCATTAGACTCTACTTTTCCCTCCAATGGATTATCTCCATATTTCTTATCAAAAAAAGCTTTAATTTTTGTACGTAATACTGGTTTTGTTATAAAATCGTAGCTCTTAGTTTTCTGTAGTTTATTTACTTCAATTGATGATTTAATTTGTGAGAGAAACACAATATCAAATTTATTTTTAACGAATTGTTTATTAAGTTCATCAACTATTTTGTCACCTGTCATTTCATTTAGCATGAAATCAATGAAAAGCAGGTTGTATTTTGCTTTTTTAAGTAGCTTAATGCCTTCTTCGAAAGAACTAGCACTTGTGCTCGATAGTCCAAAACTGGTTAATATATTTGATAATACTTTGGCAGCTGCAATATTATTATCAATTATTAGAATTTTAAAATTCTTCGACTTAATTATTTCTCCAGTTAGAGGCTCTTCAATTGGTTGATCACCAGATATTAGATTGAGGGTAAAACTAAATTCACTTCCCTTATCTACTTCACTTTTGGCATCAATAGTACCTCCCATAAGTTTAACCAACTTCTGTGAAATATTGAGCCCAAGTCCAGTTCCTCCGTGCGTACGGGTAGTAGAAGCATCAGCCTGAGTATAAGTTGCAAATAATCTTTCAATAACCTCTTCAGGAATACCAATACCTGTGTCTTTAACGCAGAATTCAAGTCGTATTTGTTCTTCAATATTATCAATTAACTTAATTGATAGTGTAATTACTCCATTATTAGTGAATTTACTAGAGTTAGTTAATAAATTAATGAGTATTTGTTTTAACCGTAAAGGATCACCAATAATTATATCTGGAATTTCTGCGTCAATATCACAAATCAATTCATTTTGCCCATCCAGTGCCTTTATACTAATGGTATTAAATATTCTTTCAACTAATTCTCGAAGGCTAAATTCTATTTCTTCTAATTCAAAGGCATCTGCCTCTACTTTAGATATATCAAGAATATCATTTATTATTTCCAACAAGGTTTCGCCTGATTTTTTTATATCCTCTAATCTTTCTTTTTGTAATCCAGAAAGGTCAGAGTCCATTAGCCCAAGATCGGCCATTCCAATAATTCCATTTAATGGAGTTCTTATTTCATGACTCATAGATGCCAGAAATAAACTTTTAGTATTGGTAGCATTTTCAGCAACATTTTTAGCTTCATTTAGCTCCTGAACAGTCTTTTGTAATTTTTTGGTAGTTTCCTGTAATGCTGTACGATGCTTAAAAAATTCAATAAAAGCCGACATCTTACTTTTAAGGATTTCAAGGTCAAGTGGTTTGTATAAATAATCAACAGCACCAGCTCTGTATCCTCTAAAAATGTGTTTGCGTTGCTTGCTAATGGCAGTAACAAAAATTATTGGAATTTGTTTAGTTCTATCATTACTGCGCATTATTTCAGCCGTTTCAAAACCATCCATTCCTGGCATTTGAACATCCATTAATACTAAAGCAAATTCATGTTCAAGGAGTAAGCCCAAAGCTTCATTACCTGAAGTTGCTGTGTGTATAATCAGTTCGGGGCTATCTAGTATGCCCTCAAGGGTAATTAGATTTTCCGGCCTGTCGTCAACCAAAAGGATATTGTACTTTTCGATGTGCATATTAAGGTGGCATTTGTATGACAACAAAATGTTGTAATAGCAAAAATAATTTTTTTTACCGATAAAAAAAAAATGGAGATAGATTATTTATACACCAAATAATTTAATAATTATCGATTACAGATTGATTTGTAATCGCACCATGTACAGCGTTTAATATCTTGTGTTTGAACAAATGGAATATCAGGATCTGATATTTCATGAATGAGGTTGAAAATCGAATTCTCAAATTCACTGAAGTATTCATTAACACTACTAAATTGTTTAAGTACAAGAGGTATAAATCCCCTTGAAATGTTACGGGTACTTATGATTCCTGTTTCAATATTATCATTTTTGATTTGCGGATTAAATAGCCAGGCATAATAAGTTACCTGAAAAGCTTTTGCAAACTTTGGATCGATAAACAAATCTTGAGTATTATTAATTATAAGATCTTTAGTTTCCACACCTCCGGTTTTGTAATCAATAATTCTAATAGTTCTAGTGGAAATAATACTATCAACCCTATCAATAACACCCTTGAATTTTATTGCGGATCCTTTGATAATAATATCTTTTGATATTTTTTTCTCAGCACTTAATAAAATTGATGGCGCTTTTTTGAGATTTTTAATATCCCAATTAACGAAATTGTTAATGGTGTTATTTGCAACTTCAAATATTAGTAAATTTTTACCATAACTTATATTACCATTTTTGTAGTACTTATTAAATATTAAGGTTAACACCTTGCGATTATTTAGAGATTTTCTGACAGATGCAACATCGATTTCTTTTCCTAAAAATGGCTTGTAAATAATCTCCAGAGCTTCGTGTACAATGGTTCCAAAAGTGTTTGCCTCTATTGATTGTTCAAGAGATGTAGTTGTATTTAATCGTAATATCTGTGAAAAATAAAACTTCAGTGGACAAGTAATAAAACTATTAAAAAGTGAAGCGGAATACCCTGATTTTGATATATCATCAATCCTTTTAAGAATTTCTTGGGTTTTTACTATATCAATCGCCGATTCTTTATTTACTGATTTTGAGATATCGGTACTTATTGTTTTACAGATTAAATCTAACTTAGGATTTATTTTTGATAACTCATTTTCAATTTGAAGTATGAACCTACTTTTTTCACCTCCGCCAAGTTTGTCAGTATCAGAGTTGTAAACTAAGGTAATATTTGTGCCTCTCTGTAAGAGTCTGAAGAAATGATACGCGTAAATATCTGAATTGTCGGATGGTAAGGGAAGCTTATTTTCCCTTCTGATATCAAAAGGTATAAATGAATCAATATTGGCAGTTTTGGGAAGTACTCCTTCATTAACAGATAAGATATATATATTATCAAAATCAAGAGTTCTTGTCTCAAGCATGCCCATAATTTGGATTCCACGCAAGGGTTCTCCAACTAAGTCAATATTACTCTGACCAATTAGCTGTTTTCCAACTTTTTTTAACGCTGTGAAATTTAAGGTACTCTCATTATTTTTAGCAAGATCAGTTAACTTACCTAGTATTTTAATAAGCGTTTGAAGTTGTTCATGTAACAGTATGTTTATGTTTTTTGTTTCTTTAACGCCTTCTATAAGTGTGATTTTCAACCCATCCAATGTTGTCGAAATTGAATTTGTTTTATTATAGCTTATTATCTTTAATAACTTTTGGTATAGATCACTTCCCTCGATACTTAATAATTCTTTTAAATCCTCAAATGTTACAAAAGAAACATTATTGGTAATCAGGTTTTTGATTATTACTTCGCATAACCAAGAATCATTATGTAATAGATGTTTTACGATTGGGCTGTTTAGCATATTAATAAGCTCATTGGTTTTAATCCCTTTATTATTATTATTTAGAGATATAATTATGTCGGCCCAAGAGCTAAAAAAATGATCAATCTGGCTGTTTTTTAGCGGATATCCCAAGGTTAAATTATAGGGAATAGGAGTGTTGTTATTTAAAGTTGAAAATGGAAGTGAATGGAGTAGCGGAATAACAAGCTGTTCATTACCAAGAACTATAGCTGTATTTAGTGCTTCAGATTTATTATCCTGATTTATAATATTATGGGTATTTTGTGATAGTTCCTGACCTATGAATTTTACTTGACCAATACTTTTTGGAACTCCTAAAATTCGAATTGTTTTTTTTGTTTCAGCAAGCCGTTTTTCCACCTTCTCAGGGGGTGGTATTTTTAACCTATTTATAATATGCTGAATATGTTTCCCCGCTTCATGTTGTAGAACTGTTTTGCCAAAATAGAAGTCATCAACATCCCAAATAAAATCTGTATTATAGGCTTGATTTACATGATCAATAATTTGAAGTTCAGCCTCACTTAATGCATTAATTCCAACAAATAAGTAGTTATTCCATTGCAGATTATGCGAAAGTGACGAAATGTTTTCCACAAGGTATTTACTAATTAATCCCTGATAACCAATGCCCTTGGATATTAAAACTGAGCTTAATTCAGTATAATATTGATACATTGAATTAAAAAAGCGAAGGTAGTTTAGTTGAAGCTCGGTTAAAGGACGTCCATCAGGGTTCCAGGCTTGAATAGCTTTAATGGCCGATAATTGTTCATATATCTCTTTTGCATCTGCCAATGAGTTATCAATGTCATTGAAATCGGATAGAATAACCGGAGCCCAGGTTAAGAAGTCATCAATGGTTTTTGCTTTGTTTCCTTCTATTTTAGCATATACATTATATAATTCGAAGCTTGTTGTAATGTTATCGGCTTTTTTTAATCCTGAAACTTTTTGGATGAACTCATCTACAGGATAAAACTCAGGAAGCCAGATATTTGATTTATTTAATCGCTTAATTTCTTCCTTAAGAAAAACTTCTGATCTCCTATTTGGAAGTATGACTACGGATTGTGTTTCTGTATAGCCTTCGTTAATTATTTTTTCGGCAGCTTGTTTAAGAAATTTTTTCACGACTATTCAATTTTTTTTCAGCATCACATATCTTATCCATAGTGCCCAGATCATGCCATATTGATGAAGTATCAATATAACCTGAAATAGGATGATTTTTGGCAATATCAAGCCATGTGTCAATTATTGAAAACACACCTGTTTGAGTAATGTGGTCTACAAAGTCAGGATTGATTAAATAAATTCCGCTAAATGCAAAAAGACTATAATCAGTATAGCTATGGTTAACCCACCTATATTTTTTGTCACCTAGATTAGTCCATCCAATTAAGAGATTATTGTTGTTAAATAATAATCCACGTTGCGAATCTCGCCGTCTAACGCAAAGTGTAGCCATGCTTTTTCGCTCAGTATGGAGCGCAAGAAGCTCTTTTATATTAACATTGGAAATAACATCAACATTGTGTACCAAAACTGGTTCATTACCTAGTATAAATTTTTTAGCCTTTAGAATGGCGCCTCCGGTATCCATAAGAAGATCACGTTCATCAGAAATGGTAATGTTAACTCCAAAGTTGTTTCTAGTATCAAGAAAGTCAATAATACTTTGTCCGAAATGATGAATATTTATTAATAGCTCATTAATACCCTGTGACTTCAATTTTAATATAACAGATTCCAACATAGTTATTCCACCCACCTCAACAAGAGCCTTTGGTTTATCATGAGTAACATGTTTTAATCTGGATCCTAATCCAGCCGCCAGTATTATCGCTTTCATTTGCTTATATTTTTGGGGTGATATACTAATCTAACTCGTGATGTTTTATGATAACAACTATGTTTGGATATTTCACCATTAGATATTCCCCAATTTTTGATGCACTATAAACAGATCTATGTCTGCCACCTGTACAACCAAAATTAATTTGAAGATTATTGAATCCTCTTTTTATATAGTTTTCTGTACTTTGATCAATGATTTTTTTTGTGTTGATAATGAATTCATTTATTTCATCATGACCCTCAAGATAATTGATTATCTGGTCATCGAGGCCTGTGTAATCTCTAAGTTCAACTAGTCGCCCAGGGTTTGGAAGACTACGACAATCAAACACATGCCCACCTCCATTCCCGGTAACATCAATGGGAATACCTTTTTTCTTAAATGAAAAACTATTTACATTGATTGTAAGTTCTATTGATATATTATTTGGAATATCATACTCTAGTGTTGCTATCTGTTTAAAAACCTTACTAAGTTCTTTAAGATCATAAAAGATTGGTTCTTCTTGCAATAACTTTTTTAGCGCCGAAATAGCCATAGGTATACTTTGTAGAAAATGGGCTTTGCGCTGAACAATCCCCCTAAATCCATAAGCTCCCATCACCTGCATCAATCGGAAGTAAACGAAGTTGTAATAATATTTTTCAAACATAACCTGTTTGCCAGGAATAATCTTGTTTAATTCATCTATATAGTGGCTATAAAGTTTACTTCTGATATCATCAGATAGATTCGCCTTTACCTGATAAAGTAATGAAACTAAATCGTATTGGAGAGGTCCTTGCCTGCCCCCTTGAAAATCAATGTACCAAGGTTGATCCCCATGAATTAATATATTTCGTGCTTGAAAATCACGATAGTTAAAATATTTTTTTTCAGCACTAAGGAGGATGTTGGCAAACTTGATGAAATCATTTTCAAGTAAGTTTTCATTAAACTCAATATTGTGAGGCTTTACAAAATAATATTTAAAGTAATTTAAATCCCACATAACCGACCGTTGGTTGAATTCCTTTACAGGATATGCAACATCCAGATCCAAATCCTTAATTCCAATTACTTGAAATTTTACTAAGTCAGAAATAACTTTTTTATAATATTTTTCAGCCAGGATTTTTTCGCTGGAAAGGAGATCCAAAAGTGTCGTCTTCCCAAGATCTTGAATTAAAAAATATTTGTAGCTACTATCGCGGGCATAAATTTCGGGCACAGCAAACCCAAGTGATCTAAAATGAAAAGTAAAGGAGTTATGTGCTATATTTTCGCTTACATAGTCATTATATGAAGCAATAATTGATTGTGGATTAATATGTTCATTAAAAATAACCCTGTAGTATAACCTGTTTGATCCCGAAAAGGGTAATGGCACTATATGACAATCATTCGGATAACCTTCTTTTATTAGCAGTGATCGTATGTTAGTGATATGATCGTTTGACATATTCATTTCATTTTATACAAATGTACATATTTGATCCAAGTAACTATCAAATGAAATTGATTAAAAAGATCATGGATTAAGTCAGAGTTTTTGTTAAAAGTCCTAAATTTGTCCGAAATTAATTAATAACGCTATGGAAGAAAGTAATATGGCACTTGATGTGCTAAAAACAGCAATATTGTTAGAGCGCAGAGGTAAAGCATTTTATACAAATGCAGCACGTCAAAGCGAGAGCAAATCAGCTCAAAAGATATTTGAGATGATGGCTGAAGAAGAAGACGCACATATTGAGTTTTTAGTAAAGCAATTCAAAAGTTATACAAATAGTAATCAATTTATTAAAATTGATGAGCATCCAGAAGAAGATGACGCTGCTGTTGAAATTTTAACCGAAAAGGTAAAGAGTGAAATTTCGGCTGCTGGTTTTGAAGCGTCTGCAATTTCAGCAGCCATTGATTTTGAAAATCGTGCCATCGAAGTATATTCAAACCGTGCTGATTCAGCCACCGATCCAAACGAGAAAGCAATGTATCAAATGCTTGCTGATTGGGAAAACACTCATCACAAATTACTACATGATCTTAACGAAGACTTAAAAGCACAAATTTGGAACGACAATAATTTTTGGCCGTTTTAATTAAAAATCCAATATATTTTTGACGTTTTTTTTCTCCAACTTTCAATCTAAATTTTTGGATAAAAATTTCTTGATGTTTTTATGCTCATAATACTTGCATATTGAACATTTGTTCAATACATTTGCAGGCTAATATTAATCATACATGTCACCGCGTCCAAAACTTAACAGGCAACTTAAAGAACCCCCGTCAGTTACAGGTTTCATCCCAATAAATGGCGATTACAATTTAGCTGATAAAGTTATTCTGTTATTTGAAGAATATGAATCAATTAGACTAATGGATTATGAAAATCTTACTCAACTTGAAGCTTCATATAAACTTAATGTATCGCGACCAACCTTAACCAGGATTTATGATTCTGCACGTAAGAAAGTTGCAAAAGCATTTGTTGAGAATAAGCCTATATCGATTGAGGGAGGAGATGTATCATTTAATGAGTTTTGGTATTATTGTAATTCTTGTTACTCATCGTATAAAACTGTAAAACAAATTTCTATCGATGAAATTACTTGTCCCGTTTGTAATAGCGGTGATGTATCTTTTATTCAGGATTCGGGTGATTGGCCATATCATAAGGTGGGTAAAAACCACAATTATGGTAAAAAACTGGGAATTGAAGGAAACTGTATATGTCCTAAGTGTGATAAAAAGATAGCTCATGAAGCAGGAATACCTTGTAGCAGCAAACTTTGCCCCACTTGTAATATTAGAATGATTCGGGAAAACACAGAACATCATAAAACAATATTAAAAAAACGAAAATAAGTATGAAAAAGCTGGCGATGCCTGTTGAAAATGGAAAACTATCTCATCATTTTGGTCATAGCAGGGAATTTATGTTTTTTGAGATTGAGAATAATAAGGTAATTAGTAGAGTAAGTAAAGAACCTCCTCCACATGCCGAAGGTACAATACCCAGATGGCTCATAGCCGAAAAAGTAACCGACTTATTAGTTGGAGGTATTGGGCCAAAGGCTATTGATATTCTTAATTCTGCAGCTATCGACGTTTGCATTGGAGTTGAGGTTGATACGCCTGAGAATATTGCCAACAGTTACATAGTTGGTAGCCTAAAATATGGTCAAAATTATTGTCATCATTAATAACAAAAAAAATAACTTTTAAATAAAAAGATATGGATACAAAAAAATCAGGATTTACATCCAAACTTGTACACGCTGGTGGGGTGTCGGACGAAAAAGGTAGTGCAGTAACACCAATTTATCAAACATCAACATTTAGTTTTAGAGATGCCGATCATGGTGCTCGTTGTTTTTCAGGTGAAGAGAAGGGTTATATTTATACAAGAATAGGTAATCCTAATATTGAAGAACTAGAAGTAGCTGTTGCCGAATTGGAAAATGGATTCGGAGGAATTGCAGCATCATCGGGTATGGCTGCAGTAAACATAGTGTACCTTACGCTTTTAGGTAAGGGCGATCATGTTATTGGTCATAATGCTATGTACGGACCATCACGTGGGGTAATGGAAAAACTGTATCCTAAGTTTGGTGTTGAGTATGATTTTATTGATGCTACAAATATTAGTAATATTGAAAATGCCATAAAACCAAATACCAAACTTCTTTATCTTGAAACACCCGCCAACCCAACAATGGGGATTACCGATTTAAAGGCGGCTATTGAATTAGCACATAAGCATAACATAATTGTTTGTGTCGATAATACGTTTTGCAGCCCTTATTTGCAACGACCACTCGATTTTGGTGCAGATATAGTTTTGCATTCGATGACAAAATTTATAAACGGTCATGCCGATATAGTTGGGGGTATTATTGTAACAAGAGAAGAGAATTTGTATAACGAACTACGTTATGTAATGGTAAATGTTGGATTCAATATGGATCCACATCAGGCATGGTTGGTTAGACGAGGTTTGAAAACATTATCGATTAGAATTGATAAAGCTCAGGAAAATTCAATTAAGGTGGCTGATTTTCTTGAATCTCACCCAAAGGTTGAATGGGTGCTTTATCCTGGATTAAAATCTCATCCACAATATGAACTTGGTTTAAAACAGATGGATGGTCCTGGTGCCATGATTTCATTTGGAGTAGTAGGTGGTATTGAGGCTGGTAAAAAAGTTATGAATAATGTCCATCTGGCACTTCTTGCAGTTTCGTTGGGAGGTATTGAAACCCTCATTCAACATCCGGCATCAATGACTCATTCTAAACTTTCAAAAGATGCTCGTGAAAAAGCCGGTATTTATGATGGTTTAATTCGCTTATCAGTTGGTATTGAAAATATTGAAGATATAATTGCCGATTTGGATCATGCATTGTCATTTGCATAAGGTCAGCAATAAAAAAGTTAAAAGCCTGTTATTTTCATAGCAGGCTTTTTTTTGCCCTAATTATTGCTAAATTCGTGTTCTCAATTACCCAAAGTTTAAGAAAGAAGAGTTGTTTATGTGGTACTATAACAAAACTATAATTTTATTAGCTATGATAATTTTGCCATTATGGCTTACATCACAGAGTGTTGCTCTTGTGCTTAGTGGTGGAGGGGCGAAGGCATACTCACATATTGGTGTGCTAAAGGCTCTTGAAGAAAACAATATTCCAATTGATTTTGTTGTTGGAAACTCGATGGGTGCTTTAATTGGGGCAATGTACGTATCAGGATACACTCCTGATGAGATAACAATTTTGTTAACTAATCCCGATTTTTTCCATTTCTCAAAGGAGAATAATATAGTTAATACGTGTTTCTTTCAGGTAAATGAATCTGATGCTGCAATGGCAAGTTTTCCCTTTAATGTCGACAAAGGGTTTAATATTCAATTACCCATTAACGTTTACAATTTTAAGGAAATCGACTACGGGTTAATGGAGTATTTTGCAGGAGCGTCGGCTGCATCACATAATAATTTTGATAATCTAATGATTCCATTTAGATGCGTGGCTGCAGATATTGATTCGAGCAGAATAGTTGTTTTTAAAAATGGCAATCTTGCAAAGGCTGTTCGTGCATCCATAACCTTCCCCTTTTTTGTACGACCAATAAAGATTGACAGCGTTGTGTATTTTGATGGTGGTATGTATGATAATTTTCCGGTTGATATTGCTATTAGTGAGTTTAACCCTGATTTTATAATTGGCAGCAAAGCAGTAAATAATTATTCAGCTCCCAACCCCGACAATGCAATTTCGTTGATGCAAAGTATGTTGATGACCAAGGCTGATTTTAAAATAGATTCAACCATCGGTGTTGTTATTGAAAGCAAATCAGGAGACGAATCGATATTTAATTTCTCAAATGTTTATAGCTATATCGATAGTGGTTATGTGGCAACTCAAAGGATGATTAAAGTTATTGCTGACAGATTAGATTCTCATAAAAATAGGCCTTCAGCAAATGAAAAACGGAACAATTTCAATTCGGGAATGCCTAAAAAATCTCTGAATAATATTGGGATTTCTGGCATTAAAACTAAGCAAAAAAAATATTTTTTAAATCTCATTGGCAATCAAAAACGCTTTGGAAATACTCAACAATTTCATAACTTTTATAACTGTTTGGCATCAAACGAAAATATCACAAATATCTATCCCGAAATAGATTTTGATAGTATCGAAAAAAAATACAATTTAAATTTGGTCATAAAAAAGGCTGAGCCATTTAACTTAAAGGTAGGGGGTTATATTTCGTCTTCTGGTGTAAATGAGGGTTTTATAAATCTAGGGTATCGTTATTTTGGAAAAACAGCCAAAAACTTTAGTGTTGGGGCTTACTTTGGTACCTTCTACAACAGTTTCTCAACCATGGGAAAAATTGAGTTTCCGAATAGGATTCCACTTTATTTAAAACTCAACTTTCTAATTTCGCGAAAAAATTATTTTAGTAACGCACGTTATTTCTTCGAGGATAATTTCCCGGCTTATATTATAAATGATGAGAATTATTTAGAATTGGCAATTGGTATCCCTGCTGGTAATTCAGGGGTAGTTGTTTCAGGTCTTAGTAATATTAATGCATATTATCAGTATTATCAGGATAACTATTTTACTAGAACTGACACTGCCGATGTTTCAAATTTTTATTTTCTAGCACCGTTTATTGAGTATGAATCAAATACTTTGA
>JABMPH010000300.1 GCA_013203805.1 Bacteroidota bacterium
CCGTAATCATACCAATCAAAAAAACTCATAATGCTTCATCTTCTTTAACTAAATAGATGATAATATCATTTTCAGAATCCATTAGCTTTAATCTCATTTTATTATTCTCGAAAAATATTATTTCCATTTTCTGAGTATCATTTTCCTCATCACTTGTAAGGACTAAAATCAGTCCTTCTTCCAAACACCATTTTCCTTTCTGTTCATATTCATATTCATTATCAGTTGTAATATGTGTGCCATCTTTTCTCAGAATAATTAAATCTTTATATTCTGGGTTGAAATCAGGATCATCAACTCCATTTATGGTAAGGTTCTCAATTCGCCAATTTCCAATGATTAATGCTTTAACACTATCCTCATTCGCTTGTGCATTTATTGATAAGATATTTGAAAAACCAAAAAGGATTAAGATAAACCCCAAAACAATTTTATTCATAGTTTTTCTATTCTTTGTTTAATATGATCAGGGGCTTTTATCTTAAATGCAACTCCAGAATCCTGCGCTAACATCCTAATTTCACTAACTTTATTGATTGAATCCATCCTGATTTTGAGAATCAATCTTTCATTATTAAAAAAACGCAATACACCCAATACATACTGTGCATTGATATATGTAAATTCGCAATTAGTTATTTCATTCCAATTAATATGATAAATTGACTTATTTAGGTAGTAAAAGACTAAATTTCTATATCTAATCCCTGCACTTGAAATTTCATATATCCTTGTGAAGATAATCAATAAGAGAAGGGTAACGACTAATACAACACCCAGTTTCAATAGAATAGCAAGATTTTTATTTAAACTAAAAATTATAACACAAAGAATCCCTTCAATCGCAATGAAATCCCAAATAGTATATATCCTAATTTTATTCTTCTTCATTTTTCATTGAATTAGCAACACTGGTTGCCGAATTTATTGCGCTGATAGCATCATCAGTTTGAGATGGATCAACGAGTAGTTGGGTAGCATTTTTACCAATACCTGCTATTGAGAGTAGTTTTTTTCCGAATCCAATCGCCTTCTTTGTTTGATCATTATCTGTCAACTGTTGTGAGAAGGACTCACCATTTTCGTTTGTCCCAGTATCGTCAGCTGAATTTATTACATTAATTATGGATAAAGCTATAGCCTCTCCTTGTAAAATTGCATAGCCACCAAGCATTACACCAATAATTCCGGTAGTAACCGCTACATCTTGCATTGTTATTTCTGAGGATGCGTTCGCTGGATTATTATCACCTTCCCATTTAAATTCTGCATTACCTTTTGCCCTATTCAAAGCCTGATCACCAGCATTAAACGTGTTTCCTATCGCTGTTCTATCTGTACCAGGTTTAAATACTTTAGTTGCTCCTGAATTTCCGTTATGTACATATGCCCATTTTCTTCCTGAGCTCTCACTTTTCCATGTATGTGGTTTTAAACCATTATTCCTTGCAAACCTTCTTGCAGATCTTACATTTGAATCTTCCCATGGCCATTCTCCATCCGGATCAACAAAATTAAGTGGATTGTTAAAAGTGAAATTGTAAGGCGATAAATTATAACCTTTCTCTTGTTGGGGATCAACACTATGCCACCTGCCCAAACTCGGATCATAAAACCTCGCACCGTAATCATACTCATTCAAAGAACGTATTTAAAGATAGATAAAATATTGTTTTTTTAATGAAGTTTTAGGGTTTTTTAAGTATTGAATTTTTGCTTCAATTCTTTTGTTTTGAAATTGTTGTGAGCTATTGTAGAATAATGTTTTACAATTGTTGTTTCAATATTGCAAACATTTATTCCAATTTTACTTTAGGGATTGCAGATCTAATAAAATTCAGCTTTTATTCATTTAGGAGATTCAATAATGAATCACTACTAATATTCTGCAATTTTGATTCCTTTAGTAAACAATCTATAACAAATAAACTATCTTCTCGAGTTGGGATAATAAAGTTCTCTAAATATATGTCCTTACGATATTTTGAAAATAGATATTCGTACCTACAAAAGCACGCCTTTTCTTTTTGTTCATCACTATAATTAAAGACATTCAATTCTTGTATGCAATCATTAATATAATTGTCTTTTAAAATATTCTCTCTATCTTTTGCAGATTTATTATAGGAATTAATTGCCCAAATAAAAGCTGCTATTGAAAAAATAGAGATTAATGAATTCCATACATTTCTTTTACTTATCTTCCTCATTATCAGTAGTAGTTTGTGTCGTTCCTGTAGTTGTAGAATTATTAGAATTTTTTCCTGTCGAATTTTTAACCTCTTCGACAACATCAATAACTTCATTTACAATTTCAACTGGCTTAGTCACTTTATCAACTAGATTTGAAGCATTTTTAACTTTCTTAAATAGACCTTTCCCTGTTGCCAGACTCTCAATTAGTTCTCCAGTCTCTTGAAAAATATCAGAAGGTTGTCCTGTAACTTCTTCTACTATTTCATCACCAACACTAAATACAGCCCCAGTTACACAATCTGGAGCATTTTCAGGAAGCACATCAGGTTTCACATCATTTGCGATAGAAAGACCTATTGCAGTTGGCATAAGAATCAATGCCAAAGGATTACCAGTAAACATACTCGCAATCTTTCCCCCATAGCTGAATCCCTTAGCTGTGCCTTTAACAACTGCATTCATATAATC
>JABMPH010000301.1 GCA_013203805.1 Bacteroidota bacterium
CAGTTATCCTTGCATAGATTGGGATAGGTCCGTCTTTCGTGTTCTTCGTTCCTTTTAGATAAAAAAGGACCGTAAATGTTGCTCTTTTCATGGTAAAATTTTTAAACAAAACTATTGTACTTACCAAAAGAGTCAAGCGCAAAACCCTGCAATTCAACGAATAAACGACTAAATCGGGAGTGATGCTTATTTTTAAACGACTCACCGATTAACTCACCAGGTTTATTTTACTTTTTGCTGTTTTTTGCGCATTTTTTCAATTCCCGAAAAAACAAAACCACCGTAAAATCAACGTTTTACGGTGGTTTGCATATTTCTGCGTAGTAAACTGGCGGAGAATAAGGGATTCGAACCCTTGGATCCCGCGAAGGATCAATGGTTTTCAAGACCACCGCATTCGACCACTCTGCCAACTCTCCGGGGGCAAAAGTAATATTTTTTGGAAATCCAATACCCTAGGATTCAAAAAAAAATCAAAATTGTATTTAATACCTGTTTTGCAGTTGATTACAGGACAACATTTTTTGTAATTTATTGAGTTTTTCACTATTAATGATATATTTTTTGCTGAAACAATACTCAGAAAACACAGATACCTGGTAATAAGTTTATGGATTAGTAACTCTCACACAATTCAAGTAGCTGTTGAACCTGTTTTTTATTTGAGGAAAACTTACAGGGAACTACCCTTTTGTGTTCAAAGTATAATCCTGTATTCCCTTTTACCTGATCACTGATAGCCAACCAAACTGGAGTATCAGCACCTTTACTGGGTGTTTCGTGGCCTCCAAACCCGAGATCGTTACTTAGCGTTGAATTTACATCTCCGGGATGACACGAATTAACTGTTATTCCATTTTTTTTTAATAATTGAGAATATGCAAATGACAGCATTCGATTTACTTGTTTTGATTGTCTGTATGCCCCATCATTATTATAATGTCGGCTTTTAAACTCAATATCACTGAGGTCAAGACCACCGGCCCAATAACTTGCTACGTTAACAATTCTTGCATCATGTACTCCAATCATATGCTTGCTCATAGTTTTCATCATCCACATATAACCCAATACATTAGTGGCAAATTGCATTTCAATACCCTCAGCCGATTCCAGCCTCTGCCGTGGTGTAGTAGCAGCGTTATTAATCAGAATATGTAACGGCCCCATCCATTTCTGAGATAATCCCATTATTGAAAGTCTACTTGATAAGTCAACAACCTAATAACGGATCTGTTGATTTAGTGTTACCCCCTTTATTTCAGCAACAGTTTCAACAAGTTTTGTTTCATTTCTACCAATTAATACAACTTTATAATTATCATTTAAAGCAATTATTTCGGTAATAGCTTTACCAATTTTCCCATAAGCTCCCGTTACAATCGCAACTCTTTCAGTATTCATAATAGTATCTATTTTAAAAATCTGATTCTACTTCTAATAGGAAAACTCATCTTCAATGCCTAACCCCAAAACCCAAAACACAAAACTCAAAACCCAGAACACATATCCCAAAACTCTATTTTTACCATAAAATTAATAATAAAGATTGTATTTTTGCAAATTCTAAAATTTTTATAAAAATTACGATAATATGAAACATGCTGAAATACACACCGCAAAAGGTGTAATGAAAGTTGAATTCTACGAAAAAGATGCTCCAAAAACAGTTGAAAACTTCATAAGACTTGCTGAAAAAGGCTATTATAATGGTCTTAATTTCCATAGAGTAATACCTGATTTTGTTATTCAAGGCGGTTGCCCTGATGGAACCGGTGCTGGTGGTCCTGGATATTCAATCGATTGTGAACTTGATGGTGACAATCAATATCACGACAGAGGAGTGCTTTCGATGGCTCATGCCGGACGCAACACAGGTGGATCACAGTTTTTCGTTTGTCACTCACGTTCAAATACAGCTCATCTTGACCGCAATCACACATGCTTCGGGAAAGTTATAGAAGGCGTTGATATAGTAGATGATATTCGTGAAGGCGATAAAATTGAGAAAATTGTAATTGTAGGATAGTATAGAAGAAGTTATCATTGTTGTCAGGTTATCATTGTTGTCAGGTTATCAAGTTTCCATGCTTATTTTATAAAGATGTAAACAACAACGACTACACAACAACCTGACAACAACGACAACAAGGATAACAACGACAACAACCACAAACAACTAAAACTCATCAATGCATTTTCTGCGTCCTGATTTTTTGTACGGGCTACTGGCTCTTTCAATACCTGTAATTATTCATTTATTTAATTTCAGGAAGCATAAAAAAATGTACTTCAGTGATATTAGTAAATTAAAGAATATCACCATAACTACACGAAAACAGCAGAAACTCAAACACATTATTGTGCTAATACTTAGGATGCTTGCCATCTTATTTATTGTATTAGCTCTTGCCGGACCAGAACTTAAGAATGATGCTAAACAGTCTTCTGACTCTGGTACAATTATATTTTTTGTCGACAATTCATATAGTATGATGGCTGAAGGATCAGCCGGCCGATTGTTCGAAAATGCCAGACAAGAAGCTTTACAGATTATTGAACAATCTGCCGACAATAGCAACTTTATTATCCTATCAAATAATAATGACGGCAATTTGTTACGCTTACTGGGTAAAGAAGCAGCCACTTCTGAACTTGAAAAACTTGAAATATCGTCTGAGACAAAGAAATTATCAGATGTGATCGTAATGCGAAACAGAATACTCCTTGACAATAATATTACCAATTGTGAAACTTATCTGTTCTCTGATTTTCAGGTTAATTCATCAGATATACTATCATTTCCTGTTGATAGCACCAACAACTATTTCTTTATTCCAATTCAACAACTTCAAAATAAGAATATCTATATCGACAGTTGCTACATTGCTAGCTCTGAATTAATGACAGGTAGCAATGTTGAACTAAAAGTATGGATTAAAAATGATTCAGATACTGATTATGAAAAAGTGCCACTTAAGCTAGCAATAAATGATCAGCAAAAAGCTGTTGCAGGAATTGATATTGCTGCAGGATCTACAAAACAGG
>JABMPH010000302.1 GCA_013203805.1 Bacteroidota bacterium
AATAAAAGCTGCCCAACGATTTGAAGAAACCAGAGGATTCAAATTTATTTCATATGCAGTTTGGTGGATTCGCCAATCAATTCTTCAGGCTATTGCTGAACAATCACGTATCGTACGACTTCCCCTTAATCAAGTTGGTTCCTTGAATAAGTTAAAGAAAGTTACATCTCAACTTGAACAAAATCTGGAAAGACCCCCTTCTGTAAAGGAAATAGCTGACAAACTCGAAGTTTCAACTCACAAAGTGAAATCCACCATGGGTATTGCTACTCGATACATTTCAATGGATGCACCATTAACCGTTGATGAAGACACAAAATTCCTTGATTTTTTTGTTCCCAAAGATAACGAAGAAACAGATGATAATTTATTGAAAGAGTCGCTTGGTAACGAAATTCAAAGATCTTTGTCCACCCTTAGTCATAAGGAGCGTGAAATTATAAATATGTATTATGGAATTGGACTAAACTACAGCTTAACTCTTGAAGAAATTGGTGCCAAATTTGATTTAACACGAGAAAGAGTTCGGCAAATTAAAGAGAAAGCTATTCGCCGATTACGACATACTGCAAGAAGCCAGTTACTAAAAGCCTATTTAGGGCAATAAGTACCAAACAGATAATTATTATTAAGAATGTGTATAAAAGAGGATAGTTTTAGTTGAAGACTATCTTCTTTTTATATTTTTGCATGTACAGCTTAAGTATTAGTTTCCTAATTATTATCTAAAAATAATGAACAATGGCAAATAAAAAAAACATGAACGGTAATTATGAAGACTCGTTAAATAATTGGGCGAGGCAAGAAATGATTGCCAATGAATTCATTAGCGTATTGTCGAAGTTGTTTTACAACAAGTCAATCGAACTGGTTCTATTCCGTAGCCAGCTTATCGACCGTAGTGCAAGTTTGATATTATACAGGCATTCATATGCAGAAAATATTGTCAACAAACAGCTTGATATTAAGGATTCGCTTAAACTTGCAAAGGCAATACTTCATTGTGATGTTAAACCTTCAAAAATAGATATTGGTAAGCTAAGTGGAGAATGGGATTTGGAAAAAAAGAATTTTGTAGATGCCGAAGACTTCATTAAGGTTAAGCTTAAGAAATTTATTGATTCAGAAACGAAATCAAAACAACCTGTAGATGTTGTCCTTTACGGATTTGGTCGAATTGGTAGATTATTAGCTCGCGAACTTATTATTCAAGGAAATGGTCATCAACTTAGAGTTAGAGCCATTGTTACCAGAGGAAATAGCGATGAGGAGATTGCAAAGCGTGCATCCCTGCTACGCCACGATTCAGTTCATGGCCCTTTCAGAGGTGTTGCTATTGAAAATTACGACGATAAAACCATCTATATAAATGGACATAAAGTTCTTATGTTGGCTGCCAATAATCCTGAAGATTTGGATTACACCGAATATGGTATTAACAATGCAGTTTTAATTGACAATACCGGAATTTATAGAGATCGTGCCGGATTGAGCAGACACCTAAATGCGAAAGGAATATCGAAGGTACTACTAACTGCACCGGGCAAGGATGACATACCTAATATTGTTTTTGGTGTAAATGATAAAGAGGTTGATTACTTAAAAGAAACTATATTCTCTGCTGCATCATGCACAACAAATGCCGCAGCACCGGTACTATCAGTTCTTGAAAAAAAATATGGTATAGCACAAGGTCATCTTGAAACTGTGCATTCGTATACAAACGATCAGAATCTGCTGGATAATATGCACAAGAAAACCAGGCGTGGAAGATCAGCACCATTAAATTTAGTGATTACTGAAACTGGTGCAGCAAAAGCCGTAACCAAGATCGTTCCTACTTTGATCGGTAAGTTAACAGGTAATGCAATTCGTGTTCCTACTCCCAATGTTTCATTAGTAATTCTTAAATTAACCCTTAACCAAGAAACCAGTGTTGAGGAAATTAACGACCTAATGCGTCAGACTTCGTTGTCTGGAGATTTGGTTGCTCAGGTAAAATATTCCACTTCTGCGGATGCGGTTTCATCAGATTTTATGAGTGAACCGGCTACTTCTGTGTTTGATAGTAATGCCACCATTGTTTCGCCCAACAAAAAAGGACTTGTTGCTTATATTTGGTACGACAACGAATTTGGATATGCACTTCAGGTAATCCGTGTTGCAAAAAATATGGCAGGTGTAAAACGACCTACTTACTATTAATAAACAAAGGAATAAAGATTGTCTTGAGTAATTATTGAATGGCTATAAATTAAACAAATGAGAAAAAACGTAAAATACATTTTTGTAACTGGAGGAGTTTCATCATCACTTGGTAAAGGAATTATCTCTGCTTCGTTGGCAAAACTCTTACAGGGCCGTGGTTTCTCAGTAACCATTCAAAAACTTGACCCATATATTAATATCGATCCAGGCACACTTAATCCGTACGAGCATGGCGAATGTTATGTTACGGATGATGGTGCCGAAACTGATCTCGACCTTGGTCATTATGAGAGGTTTTCGAATACACCAACATCACAGGCCAATAATGTTACTACCGGTCGTATTTATCAAAATGTAATTAGTAAAGAAAGAAAAGGAGAATATCTTGGGACAACAGTTCAAGTAGTTCCGCATATAACTGATGAGATTAAGAGAAGCGTTCAAATTCTTGGTCAGACTAATAAATATGACTTTGTAATTACTGAAATTGGTGGTACTGTGGGTGATATTGAATCGTTTCCTTTTATTGAAACAGTGAGGCAGATGAAATGGGAAATGGGAAATGACTGTGCTGTTATTCACCTTACTCTTGTTCCATTTTTAAGAGCAGCAGGCGAGCTTAAAACAAAACCTACCCAGCATTCGGTAAAAACAATGCTTGAACAGGGAGTTCAACCTGATATTATTGTTTGTCGCACCGAGCACCCTCTTAATGAAGGCATTAAACGTAAGATTGCGCAATTCTGTAACGTCTCACCAACATCAGTTATCGAGTCAATAGATGCTGAAACTATTTACGATGTTCCTTTGTTGATGCGTGAAGAGAAACTCGATATTGAGATATTGAAAGTAACTAACACCCCAATCCCGGAAGAATTAGATCTTAGAAATTGGGAACGATTTGTACATCGCTTAAAAAATCCAATAGGTGATGTTAACATTGGACTTATTGGAAAATACGTTGAGCTTAAAGATGCCTATAAATCAATTAACGAAGCACTCGTACATGGCGGAACCGAAAATGAATATAAGGTTAATATAATAAGCATCCAGTCTGAAAAAATAGATGCTTCAAATGTTGGAACAAAACTGGAAGGACTTGATGGTATATTAGTTGCGCCAGGTTTTGGTGGTAGGGGCATTGAAGGAAAAATTAAGGCAATAAAATATGCCCGTGAGAATAAAATCCCATTTCTGGGGATATGTTTGGGCATGCAATGTGCTGCAATTGAATTCTCAAGAAATGTACTTGGACTAAAAGATGCTCATACCACCGAAATAGATAAGGAAACACCGGATCCTGTCATCAACCTTATGGAGGAACAAAAGAAGGTAACTAACCTTGGCGGAAGTATGCGACTGGGATTATACGACTGTCATATTGAAAATGATACTTTAACTTTTCAGGAATATCAAAAACAAGACATTAAGGAAAGACATCGCCACCGTTACGAGTTTAATAATGATTACCGATCAATTTTTGTTGAAAATGGAATGCGCATAGCCGGTATTAATCCAGATGAAGACTTGGTAGAAATTATCGAACTTGAAGATCATCCTTGGTTTATTGGGGTTCAGTTTCACCCTGAGTACAAGAGTACAGTAAAGGAGCCTCACCCATTATTTACCGGATTTGTGAAAGCTGCCATTTTGCATAAAAGTGCATCTACAACTACGAAATAATTTTTCTGATTTTTTCAATTTGTCGAAATATAGTTTCTATTTCATCTCTTTCAAGACACCAACTCTGTGGGTTGATAATTGATCTTGAATTTTTGATTGAGATAGTAAACGCTTTGTAGCAACATCAACATTTCCTGAGATCACAACCCTTGAGTCGAAATAATCATTTCCTATGGCATTTTTGTTACTCTGCTATGGGCTTCTTCTTTCTTCCAGCCTTATGCAAAGCGTTATTAAGTATCCATTCTATTTGTCCATTGGTGCTACGAAACTCATCCTGAGCCCACTTTTCAAGCGCATCCATAACTTCTGGTTGAACGCGCAACACAAATGCTTTCTTATTTCCCATCTTAACTATTCTCCATCATTTTTTTCATCGCACGCAAAAGCGCACTATCTCTTTGAGTTCCTATAAGTACTTTTCTTCCATTTTTTAAATAGAGTTGCAACCCAATATTTCCACTAACATTAAAAGCTTTTCCAATGCTTTTCTTTCCTCGTTTAACTCCCCATCCACCATATTCAATAATTGGCTTATATTTCCGAATTTCAAATCTATCAATATCGATTTTTGAATAACTTTTTGGCTTTCTGAAATAGGGCCAAAAAGTAAATGATACAGCTTGATTCGTTACCTGAACAATAAGTTTTGATCCAAACAACAGGTAACCGGAAGCTATTAAGACAACCATAACTAAAGTTACTGTAAGTAGCAATCCATTATCCGACATGGGTTTATCGCCATAAGGCTCCTTTAAAACAAACTGACTAAACAATGCAAATACAAAATATGCAATTGTTAATGCATAAATTATGCCCATACTTATATAAAGCCACCTCGATCCAAATTTCTGCTCCTCTTTAAAAAAAACTTTTCCCATAACCCAATCTTACATCACACACCCACTCACTTATTCAATCATTCATTACGAATACAACGACCCAGTATTAACCACCGGTGAAACATCTTTATCCGACGTTAACACAACCATTAAATTACTAACCATTGTAGCTTTTCTTTCATCATCAAGATCAATAATTTTCTTTTCAGAAAGTTGTTCCAAAGCCATTTCAACCATGCTTACAGCTCCCTCAACAATTTTAAACCTTGCTGCAACAATTGCAGTTGCCTGCTGACGTTTCAGCATAGCTCCTGCTATTTCTTGAGCATAAGCAATATAGTTAATTCTGGCCTCAACAACCTCAATTCCTGCAATTTCCAGACGTTCGGTAATTTCATCCTCAAGCATCTTATTTACTGCTTCTCCACCACCACGCAAAGTAATATTGGCATCTTCATCTTCAAAATTATCATACGAATAATGGCCTGCAAGCTTCCTAATTGCAGCTTCACTCTGGATATCTACAAAGTGTACATAATCATCCACATCAAAAGCCGCTTTGTAAGTATTATCAACTTTCCAAACCATTACAACCCCTATCATTACAGGATTACCAATTTTGTCATTTACCTTAATTGGTTCGCTATCAAGATTTCTGGCACGTAAAGAAATTCTTTTTCGTGTAAAGAATGGATTAACCCACATAAAACCATTTTTCTTAACAGTACCCTTATAAGCACCAAATAGTACCAAAACTTTCGATTCGTTTGGGTTAACAGTCATAAGCCCTGCCATCCCAAAAATAGCCAACAAGATAAATACAACCATCCATATCATTTTTACAAAAATGATGGCTAGTATAGGGAAAACAATTAATAAAATTATTATTAGCAGGGCAAGGTAACCCGACATTGGTATAAATTCTAATTCTTTTTTCATTACTGTATTTTTTATATTAATATGATATTATTTTGATATCACAAATGTATATCAATTTGCAACACTTGTCAAGTGTTTTTTATACTTATTTTTAATTTCATTATAAAAATTATGATGCCCTTGACAATATAACTTACATACACTCCTGTTATAATGGAAGTTATCCTCAAAAGTAAGTGGCACACTATTTGTCAATGATTTAAGAATTCTGAATATATTTGCAAACTTGTTTTCCTCACTCAGGAAATAGTATTAATGAAAAATAATATCCCATGAATAAAAACTCAATTATTGGTTTTATCCTAATTGCGGGAATAATGATTGGCTATACTTATTGGATGGCTCCATCGGAAGAACAGATTGCCAGACAACAATTTGTTGCCGATTCAATTGCACAGGTAAATCAGCAGAAGGCTATAGAATTAGCTAAGACAACTAAAATAATAGAGGAAACACAACAAATTGAAGAAAGTGTTGCCGAAGTTACCCAATCCCAATCTGAAAATTTCTCTGAATTAAAAAACAAATACGACTTATTTGCAAATGCAGCATTGGGCGAAGAGCAATTGTATATTATTGAAAATGACTTGATAAAACTGGAAATTAGCAACAAAGGTGGGGCGATAAAAACAGTTGAATTAAAGGATTATGAAACCTATGATTCTCTACCGGTAATTCTACTAGACCCTGAAACATCTAAGTTTGGGTTATCATTTTTCTCCAATAATAGGATAATAAATACCGAGAATTTCTTTTTTACTCCGAGTGAATATGTTACAAAGCACATGGTTGTAGAAGGATCCAATTCCTTGAGTTTTAGCATGAGACTATACACGGGCTCAGAAGAAGGAGTTGTGAACACAAATAGCTATATAGAATATCTCTATACTCTTAGCGGTGATAACTACATGTTCGATTTCACAATTAATATTGTGGGTATGGATGGTGCTATTTCGGCAAATTCAAGCTTTGTTGATCTTAACTGGTATGCCGATTTACGTCAACAGGAAAAAACAACAGATCCTTTTAATGGTTCAACAATTTATTATAAGTACTATCAGGATGAAATTGACTACATGGACGAAACTGGTGATGATGAAGAACAAATAACAACCAAGTTAAAATGGGTTTCTTATAAACAACGTTTCTTTACATCAACATTAATTGCCAAAAATGCATTTGATAGTGGGAAACTAAAAGTTTATGAAAAAGAAGATCCGGGTTCCGACAGATACCTTAAGACAATGGAAACCGATTTCGAACTACCAATAAATCTTAAAGGTACTACAAGCATTCCATTATCTTTTTATTTTGGGCCGAATAAGTTTTATACTCTTAAAGGATATGATCTTGGGCTAGAACGTCAAATTCCAATTGGATGGGGATTCTTCCTACTAGCTTGGATTAATGAATACATTGTTATCCCTACTTTTAATTGGCTTGGTGGATATGGCTGGAATTATGGTATTGTAATCTTAGTATTAACATTAATGCTTAAGGCTTTGCTCTTTCCCATTGCCTACAAAACATATTATTCATCTGCAAAGATGAGGGTATTGAAGCCGGAAATTGATGAGCTTGGGAAAAAATTCCCTAAAAAGGAAGATGCGATGAAGAAGCAACAGGCAGTTATGGCGTTGTACAAAAAGGCTGGGGCAAATCCCGCGGCCGGTTGTGTACCGATGCTGCTTCAGATGCCTATTTTGTTTGCAATGTTCAGGTTCTTCCCTGCGTCAATTGAGCTACGTCAGCAACCATTTTTATGGGCAACCGACTTATCAAGTTACGACTCGATCGCAACTCTACCATGGGATATACCTTATTATGGCGATCATGTAAGTTTGTTCACATTATTAATGACTGTTTCAACAATAATGTACACATATATGAACAACCAAATGATGGCATCTCAGTCGACCCAAATGCCGGGAATGAAAACAATGATGTACATTATGCCTGTTATGTTCCTTGGCATTTTTAACGGTTACGCTTCTGGCTTAAGTTATTATTACTTCCTTGCAAACATATTTACATTTGCTCAAATGTTTGTTTTCAGATATGCAATTAACGAAGATAAATTACGTGCTAAAATTGAATTGAACAAGAAGAAACCAGCAAAGAAGAAATCTGCATTCCAAAAACGACTGGAAGAAGCAGCTAAACAAAAACGCAAATAAGGTCAACACAACTTATTAATAAGCTTGGAAAATGAGTTTAAGAAAGTTTGTGATATTAAATTCTCTGATGTTGTTAGTCTCCATCAGCTCAATATCACAAAACATATTTGTATATAATCAACAAACCGGCAATCCGATACCTGATGTGGTCATCTTTAATGATGACAAAACTCAAACGGGATTAACAAATAAAGTTGGGATAGTAAGCATTAGCAACTTTTCTGAAGATGATGACATCACTTTTCAGCACCCATCTTTCAATTCTATTTCCTTTAAAAAGGAAATGATAAAAAAACTGAAGTTCAAGGTGCCTCTTAACGAGAAACTTATTAAGCTTGATGAAGTTATTGTATCGGCTAGTAAATGGGAAACAAAGGCAAATGAAATTCCCAACAAAATTGAGCAGATAAAGCGTAAGGACATTATCTTTAATAATCCTGCCACCTCGGCTGATATGATTGCGTCGGGTAATCAGGTTTATGTTCAAAAGAGTCAGCTTGGTGGTGGAAGTCCTATGATTAGAGGTTTTGCAGCTAATAAAATTCTATTTGTAGTTGATGGTATTAGGATGAATAATGCTATTTACCGTAGTGGAAATTTACAAAATGTGCTTCAGGCAGATGTAAATAGTATTGAAAATGCTGAGATTATATTTGGTCCCGGCACAAATATCTACGGAAGTGATGCACTTGGTGGAGTAATAGATTTTCACACAATGAAACCAAAGTTTACAGAAAGCAAAAAGTTTGTAGGATCAGGCACTGCATTAGCTCGTATGGCATCGGCCGATTTTGAAAGAACCTTAAATGCAAACCTAAATTTTGCAAATAATAAGTGGGCATTACTGACCAATATCTCATACAGTAAATTCGGCGATTTGCGAATGGGAAGCATGCATAACGATTATACCCTTCGAAATAATTATGTGGATGTTATTGACGGGGTTGATACTATACTAACAAATTCTGATCCCGAAGTGCAAAAATTTTCAGGATTCGAACAAGTAAGTTTTATGACCAAAGTTGCACATCAATTTAGCGAGAATGTTGATTGGGAATATGGCCTATACCTCACCTCCACAAGTGATGTGCCTCGTTACGATAGATTATTACAGGAATCTAAAGGATTATTAAAATATGCTGTTTGGGATTATGAACCACAACAATGGTTAATGAATAGATTAGCAGTAAACTTACATAATAATGCATCTTGGTACGATAATGCTGTTTTTACCTTTGGATATCAAAATGTAAAAGAAGGGAGAAACGACAGAAAATACAAGGATGACTGGTTAAGAAAACGTGAGGAGCAGGTAAATATTTTTTCGTTTAATGCCGATTTCGATAAAACCATGATGAATGGAAATTATCTATATTATGGTATTGAACTTGTTTATAACGATGTACAATCGCAAGGCATTGAGGAAAATATTGTTACAAAGGAAACCAATCCTGTTTCAAGTCGTTATCCCGATGGAGGTACCGAATTCTTTCAATCGGGCGCTTATCTTAGTTATAAAAGGAATCTTTCCAAACTACCAATGACTTTTTTAGCAGGACTCCGGTATTCTTTTGTTAGTTTAAGTTCAAAGTTTAATGACACAACTTTCTACCAGCTTCCATACAACAGCATTAATATAAATAATGGAGCAACAACAGGAAGTATTGGCTTAGTTTACCATCCCGGCGAATGGCAATACAATATCAACCTATCATCAGGTTTTCGGGCACCTAATTTAGATGATATTGCAAAAATATTTGACTCCGAACCGGGTAACGTGGTTGTACCAAATAAAAATCTGAAACCAGAGTATTTATACAATCTCGACATTGGCATAAATAGAAGGTTCGGTGATATTGCTAAAATTGAATTATCAGCATTTTACTCATATCTGATAGATGCAATGGTTAGAAGAGACTTTACTTTAAACGGTAAAGACTCTATTTACTACGATGGTGAATTAAGCAAAGTACAGGCTATTGTTAACACTGGAAGCGCTACAATTTATGGAGCAAGTTTAATTTTCGATATTAAGCTATTTGAGAATCTGGCATTCAGTAATGTTATTACGATTATTGAAGGAAAAGACAATACAGGAGATGCTATACGCCATGCCCCTCCACTATACGGAAGCACGAACCTCACATTTGAGAAGGGCAAACTAAAATTAGAACTTGGTGTTGATTATAATGCCGAAATGAGTTACAACAGCTTATCATCCAGCGAACGTGACAAGGCTTATCTATATGCCACAGATGCAAATGGGGATCCATATTCTCCGGGTTGGTGGACATTAAATTTTAAGGGAAGTTATGCATTTAGCCCAAAGTTCATTACAACATTTGGAGTTGCGAACATAATGGATTACAGATACCGAACCTATTCTTCAGGAATAACTGCGCCGGGAAGAAATTTCAGTATTGCCTTTAGATATACTTTCTAAAGTGTTTCTTTTTTAAGATAATCAGCAAGAGTGCGCGACTCCAAATAATCCTTGAAGTTTTTTGTCATATCCATTGTAAGGTCATCAAAAACACAATTTCCAAACGGGCAAGTTGCTTTATTTAATGGGCATTTGGAAACTACAATTTTACCCTCGATTGATTCATAAAGCTGAAGTAGTGTTATATCTTCAGGATTGTCAATTAAATAAAACCCTCCCGACGGCCCTCGTGTTGAGCCCAAAAAACCATCTTTAACAAGTTTTTGAAGAACCTTAGCTATGTGAAATTTAGAGCTTCCTGTGGCATTGGCAATAAAATTCACATTAACATGCCTGCCTTCTTCCTTTGTAATTAGCACAGCGCTGTGTAAAGCTATTGTAACAGCCTCGGTTATATTAACAATTTTAGCCATTCAACTATCTAGGTATTTAATTGCCAAAATTACGTTTATAATTATAAATACCAATTAAGAGTTGAAATATTAAAAGTACTAACTAATCAAAAAAGTATTTACTATATGCATATCTAATTTTTTATTACATTTGAGACTCCCAAATGCTAAAAAAATGAGATTAACCAAAATTAAGACTGCCTTATTTTTATTTTCAACACTATTCATTTTCAATTCTTGTGTTGATAAAATAAAAGAATCAAATTCAATAAATATAACGCCTCCAAAACTCACTAACAACCCTTCATATGATGTAATTTGTACTGTTGATCAACCTTTGTTAACTTTTTATAATTCTTCGGGTGGCATCGGAGAATTGCATTACACTATTCAAATTTCAGAAGACAGGAATTTTAATTATCCTATTGTTGAATACTCTAATATTTATAGTGCCACAGAATATATCACAACAAAACTTATTGAGGAACATGATCGTTTAACAACTGATAAGCAATATTATTATTGGAGAGTTAAAGCTATTGATTCGAAGCAAAACGAAAGCAAGTGGGCTTCGTCAAGATTCTATCTGGATACCAGTTCAGATGACAGTTTTATGAACCTGGTAAGAATAGACGTAAAATCAGTGACTGTATCTAGTGGGGCAAATTCCAAAAATATCTGCGATATTACTGATATTGGCAACACAACACATTGGGAACCGCCTCCTCCAGGTGATACCCTTCATTGGGTTAAATTTGAGTTAGCCAATCAGGCTGAAATTAGCAGGATTTGGATGCTTTCAAACCCCGATGGAAAAGAAGGCTGGCTAACTAATTTTTATTGGATGAGCAGCTTAGATGGGAATATCTGGTCAATTATTGATGACACAGAAATAACCAACAATGATACCTACCGTAATATTATTGATTTTCAGCCCCATATGGCGAAATATCTAAAACTAGTTATTAAGGATTATTATGGCTATGCTCCCCAATTATTTACAACAATCTTTTATTCTCGAGGGATGCCACCACCCCCAGTTGTACCTAACGAAGATTATGTCCTGATAGTAGGTGATCAGCTAAACGGTTTTACTTTTACCGAACTGGCAAAGCACATCGAAAACCTCGACCTGAATCTTAAAACAGTAACAGTACCACATTATATGATATCGCTTGAAATTCTTGAGTCATTATCGCCACAACCTGTGGCCATCGTTTTTAGCGGTAATAATGCTAATTACCCAAACCTCCCAATGTATGAGTTTAATGGTGGATTTGAGATTGTAAGAAATAACGATATTCCAATTTTAGGAATCTGTGCCGGGCATCAGTTGGAAGTTATGGCCTATGGTTATACATACGCCCATAGTACAGGCTGGTTTGATAACACAATTATTGATATTGAAACTGCTAAAATACCCGACTCGATAAGAATAGTGGTTGATTCACCGATATTTAAAAATATCCCAAATCCTTTTTTCGGGGTTGAGATTCACAGCTGGGCTACCTCCGAAGAAGTATTCCCGATGATTGGATTTGAGTTATTGGCAAAATCATCTTATGTACAAGCTCAAAAGATTAAGGGACGGATGGTTTTTGGAGAGCAGTTTCATGCAGAAATAGATATAGCAGCCAACCAGGCTAAGCCAGTGATTTACAATTTCTTAACAATGGCATTAGAAAAGAGAAATAGTGATTATTAGTATGTACAGAATAGAATTTAGCAGTTTTAACTTTAACACTTAAATCAACATTTATGGCACAAAAAACATCAGTTACAAAAATGATCGGGGTTGGCGGATTTATTGCCCTTACCGGATCGATGGTTGCAACAGTTTATGGATACCCCACGTTTGCAACGTCAGGATTTGCTTTAGTATTTTACTTACTGCTTGCCGGAATCTTTTTCTTTCTGCCAACTGCCTTAATTTCTGCAGAAATGGCCACAGGCGAAGGTTGGCAACTTGGAGGTGTTTACAAATGGGTTGGAACAGCCTTTGGCTCGCGTTGGGGTTTTGTTGCAATATTCCTGCAATGGTTTCAAATCACGATTGGATTTGTAACTATGTTATACTTTATCGTCGGGGCACTGTCATATCTGTTTGATGCTCCAATAATTAATTCAAACCAGCTTTATAAGTTCCTTGTTGTAATTGCCATATTTTGGTTTGTTACCTACCTCAACCTTAAAGGAGCCGGCTTTATAAGTAAGCTTACAAGTATTTCTTTCACCGCCGGGATAATTCTTCCCGCTGCTTTGTTGATTATTATGGCAATAATATATGTAATTCAGGGGAATACAATCTCAGTAACCATGAACTGGCATACATTAATTCCGGATTTTTCACAGGTTAAAACACTGGTCGTACTTGTTGCTTTTATGCTTTCTTACCTTGGCATCGAAGCCTCAGCAGTACATGTAAATGAGTTAAGTAATGCAAAAAGAAACTATCCAATTGCAATACTTATTTTGGCTTTTGGGGCAATTGTACTAAATATTTTTGGAGCACTAAGTGTAGGTTTCGTTGTTCCAGTTGACAAAATTGAGCTAAACGCCGGAATTATGCAGGCTTTTGAACACTACCTTACCCTTTATAATATAAAATGGTTAATCCCTGTTTCAGCTTTCTTACTTGCTCTTGGAGCATTTGGTGAAGTTGCCGCATGGGTTAGCGGACCAATTAAAGGACTGCAAACTACTGCTATGGATGGCTTACTCCCAACACGTTTTAAAAAGATTAATGAAAATGGAGTTTCTGTAAGCCTAGTTATTGCACAAGGGATAATTGTTACAATATGGGCAGCCCTTTTAACTTTTGGCGGAACAGGTGGAAATATTTCATTCTTATTGGCAATGGCCCTTACTGTTGTTGCATACCTTAGTATGTATATACTATTATTCATTACTTACTTTGTACTGCGCAGTAAACATGGTGATGTTCATCGTGATTACATCGTACCGGGAGGTAAATTTGGCAGATTTGTGATTCCGTTTCTTGGATTATTAATGACCATAGGTGCTTTTATTATTTCATTCTTCCCTCCTTCTTCATTAGGCGCATCAGAAATCGGGTCATATGAAATGATACTAATTATAGGCTTTGTTGTGATAATGTTCCTTCCACATATTATTTATCATTTCCGTCCAAATAAAAAAGAAATAACAACTTAATCAACAAAATAAAACCGAAATAATTATGGCACTTCACGAAAAAAACACAGTTAAAGAAATGATAGATGATGATGTTTTCGCATCAGATGACTTATCAAAAAAACTACCTAAGTATAAATTTCCTGCAAATGAACAAAATCCATCGCATGCTTATCAGGTAGTGCATGACGAGTTAATGCTGGATGGAAATTCACGTCAAAACCTTGCCACTTTTTGTTCTACATGGGTTGATGAGGAAATCCATAAATTGATGGATGAGTCGCTCGACAAAAACATGATCGACAAAGACGAATACCCGCAAACTGCCGAGATTGAAAACAGATGCGTGCATATGCTTGCCGACCTCTGGAATTCTCCGGATGCTGCGAATACAACAGGTTGCTCGACTACCGGCTCTAGCGAAGCGGCAATGCTTGGCGGTATGGCAATGAAATGGCGCTGGCGCGAAAAAATGAAAAAAGCCGGAAAACCAACCGTTAAACCAAATATGATTTGCGGACCCGTTCAAATATGCTGGCATAAGTTTGCACGATATTGGGATGTTGAACTCAGGGAAGTTCCAATGGATGAAGGCAGGTTAATATTAAATGCCGTAGAAGTAATTAAACGATGTGATGAAAATACAATCGGGGTTGTTCCCACACTCGGTGTTACCTACTCAGGTCAATATGAACCTGTTAAAGAAATATCCGATGCGTTGGATAGACTTCAAAAAGAAAAAGGAATTGATATTCCCATACACGTGGATGGAGCAAGTGGTGGTTTTTTAGCCCCATTTATCGATCCCGACCTTCTTTGGGATTTCCGACTTCCAAGAGTTAAATCAATAAATACATCAGGTCATAAATTTGGCTTGTCACCACTTGGTGTTGGCTGGTGCATATGGCGCGACAAAGAAGATTTACCAGAAAATTTGATTTTCAAAGTAAATTACCTTGGCGGTGAGATGGATACGTTTGCCTTGAACTTCTCACGGCCAGCCGGACAAATTATTGCCCAGTACTATAATTTTTTACGCCTCGGCAAAGAAGGCTATCGAAGAATTCAGCAAGCCTGTTATGATACTGCTGTTTACATTGGTAAAGAAATAGATAAACTCGGCCCCTTTGAGGTTATTTATGATGGCAAAGGCGGTATTCCTGCTCTTCTTTGGCAGATAAAAAAAGGAACGGATCCCGGATTCACATTATTCGACTTATCTGACCGTTTAAGAACCAGAGGCTGGCAAGCCCCGGCTTATTCGCTACCTGAGAACCTTACCAATGTTGTAGTAATG
>JABMPH010000303.1 GCA_013203805.1 Bacteroidota bacterium
GTTGAACTTTTAACCTTACGTAGCAAGTTGGAACGACTCATTCCAATATTATCGGCAAGTTCACTTACCCCAAACTGTTCGTTGGAAATGTTTTCCTCTATAATTTCTGTAATCTTTCTTAAAAAGTCGTTTTCTATTGGTTGAGAATTAGGCATTTTCTTGAATAACTTTATAGAAATCAGGAAATTTTAGTAAAGATACAAATTTTAAAACATTTGTTTGTTTTTCTGATTATCCGTAATACTACCATTAAATAAGAAATCGCCACTGATTCACAAATTAAAAATATTTGTCATCGAAAAATCTGTGAATCAGTGGCATTTTTTCTGTTTTATCATGAAATGCGTCATAATTTATATTGATACGTCATAATTACAACCCCTTCCTAAAACTTGATATTATTGGCTACATAAGTGTTTAGTCATGCGTCAGCGTTTACCGGTACTTTGTATCAACGAAAAAATCATAATTAAAACTTAAGATCATGAAAACACGAATTTACTTCCTCGACAACTTAAGAACCTTTTTAATCCTACTAGTTATTGTATTACATGCAGGTCTGGTTTATGAATCAGTATTGGAACAAAACTGGATTGTAATCGACCCAGATCAGAACAGTTCAATTGGATTGATCAGAATGTATTTAGACATTTTCGTAATGTGTGTTATGTTTTTTATTTCAGGCTATTTCATTCGGTATTCAGCAAAAAACAGCACTTCATTCAACTTTATCAAATCAAAATTTAGACGCATAATGATACCTTGGTTAATTGCTGTTGTTACTATGATTCCGGCATATAAAGCTATATTTTTGTATGCCAGGGGATTACCGCAAGAAGTTTGGTATTCATACTTTCACCTTTTCCAAAGAACAGGAGGAAACTTTTATTTTTACGCTGATAACCCAACCCAAGGTTGGTTATGATTATTTTGATATCTAATTGGTATTATCCGCATTATATATAATCTTGTTAGCCACGTGTTTTAATTCTCTTGTTGAATTGCTATTTATAATTATTTTCAAAAGTACTTTTGTATTAATGTCATTAATTCAACTTTGTTTATGGGTTTTGAAATATAATCATTGCATCCTGCTTCAAGAGCCTTTTTCCGATCGCCTGGTAGCGCATAAGCTGTTTGGGCAATTATAATTACCTCTTTGTAGAACTTCCTTATCTCGCGAGTGGCATCAATACCATTCATAACCGGCATTTTAATATCCATAATAATTAAATCGATATCAGGGTATGTGCGGCAGATGTCAATAGCTTCAACCCCATTACCTGCTCTTAGAATTTCTTTACTGAAAGCTTCAATTATGATGGTGATTAACATTTCAGAAACATTATCATCCTCAACAATTAATATTTTCAAAGGATGTTTTATTTCATCATCTAAAATTACATTTTCAATATTTTCAAATATAATCGGTTCTTTGGGTTTAAAATTGTAAGGAAGGGTAAAAAAGAAGGTTGACCCTTCATGGGTGCTTTCCAGCCAAATTTTGCCACCCAGCATTTCAACATAAGCTTTGGTAATTGTAAGACCTAAGCCCGAACCCTGGTGAGCTCTTTTGTCGGCAACATCGGCTTGAATAAACCGTTCGAAAATGGCTTTTTGCCTCTTTGCATCAATCCCGATACCTGTATCCTTAACATAAAATTGCAAGTAATTACCTTTCTTCTCATATCCAATTTTAATCCATCCGGCATCGCTGTATTTAATAGCATTTTTTACAAGATTGGTAAGTACAGCGTACATTTTTTCACGGTCGGTTTCAATCACCGCTTCTTTTGAGGGCAGCTGATTATTAAAGGATATTGCCATTCCTTTATTTTCAACTTCTGGTTTGAAGAATGTATAGGTATACTCAATCTGTTCGTTAATGTTTGTTTCTGTAATCACCGTTTCCATAAGGCCGGCTTCTATTTTTGAAATATCAATCAGATCGTTGATAATGTTTAGCATACGTACACCGCTCTTTTCGATTATTTCAATATACTTTTTCTGATCAACGACATTGACTTTTGTTTCCTTCAGGAGTCCTGCAAAACCAAGTATTCCATTCATTGGTGTACGGATTTCGTGGCTCATGTTTGCAAGGAATGCCGACTTTAAACGGTCGCTTTCTTCGGCTTTTTCTTTGGCAATTTTTAGCTCATGTGTGTTACTTACTCGTTCAATAAATAACCCAATGCTGTTGGCAATAATCTCGAGGGTTAACAAATCATCTATTGAATATGCATTCTTATCGTTATAATCCTGTACGGCAATTACTCCTATAACTTCATCCGTTGATGTATTCATTAGAGGAGCACCCATCCAAACAGGAGAATACTCTCCAACCAGATTCAGGTCTTCTTTAAGTAACAATGCTTCTGAATCTTCTGTAATCAAATGTCCAATTGCCGATTTGCGGACAAAATCAGTCAGGGTACCGGGAAGTGACACTAATTCATCACTTTCAAAACAATCATATTCATCTTTATGATAAGGAAAAGAATATTTGTTGTTTAATTTGTGATACAAGGCTATATAAAAATTATCAACTTTAAATAGCTGGCCAAGTTTTTTACGAATTTTTGACAGATATTGTTTCAGGCTGATATCGTGATATGATAATTTAGTGATATCAAAAAGGACCTTTTGGATCATTTCATTTTTCAGTTTTGCAGTAATGTCCTTTAAAACAATCATTTCAGAAAGTGCCCCTTTAAAATCAACAGGATTAATTGATACTTCAACATTTAATAATTTACCCGATTTTAACTTTACAATGGTTTCATAATTACTTATTGCGTTTTCACCACTTAGCCCTTTTTTATAATTAGAGACTGCTTTTTTTACTTCACCGGGAGCAATAAATTCAATAAACGGTTTCCCTATAATTTCATCAGCCGTATATCCTGAAAGCCGCAGGAATTCAGAGTTTATAAATTTAAATTCCCCTTTCTGCACTATACAAATGCTATCCTTTGAATCTTCAACAAGAGTACGGTATTTAGTTTCGCTCTCATCGAGTGCTTTCAATGTGTTGATTTGTTCAGTTACATCCACCTGGATGCCGAAGTGCCCGGTAATCCTGCCCTTATAATCGTACAAACAAATATAATCGCATTCAATATCAATGGGTGTCCCGTCTATCTTTTGCTCTTTAGTATTAAAATGTTGCTGTCCATTATCGAATAATACTTTCCATGTAGCTCTTCCCTGAGGAATATCGTGAGCAAAAAGTTCGTTTGGGGTGCCTCCAAGCAAATCTTTTTCAGTAGCTCCATACTGCTCGAGCATTGCCTTATTTATTTTTGTAATTCGCTGATGGGTAAAAACATAATCAAGTACTTTTTCCTTATTGGTTTTATCGTTCCACACAACAGGTTCATCGAGCATCATAAAGAAAAATCCGGTAAGCGACTGTGAGAAAAACAACTCCAGTTTGTGCTCGTTATCCAATAGTTTTTCTTCAGTTCTTTTACTTTTAGTTATGTCAATGGCAATTCCACGTAACCCAACAATTTTACCATCCTGATGAACAGGATTGTTGAAAACTTGTAAATAGATTTTTTCGCCTTTTGAGTTTCTCGTTCTGTAAATGTTGTCAATTATCTTTTCGCCTGTGATGCTTTTTTGAAAATTCTTGTAAAAGGTTTTTTTATCCTGATCATCAACTAAATCGATAATAGAGGCATTGTTTTTCTTAAAATCCTCCAGACTGTATCCAATTTTATTTTTTGCTGCATGATTTGTATATATCAAATTTAAATTGTTGTCTACTTCAAAAACAATTTCAGGAAGCATGTTGGCAAATTCTCTGAACTTCTTTTCGCTTTTCTCTAATTCTTTATGTGTCTTTTTTTGTTCACTTATATCCCTGAGTATTACCTGTTCGGCAGGTTTACCTTCGTATTCGATTGGTATTACATGTACTTCTACGTCGATAATTTTTCCTGACTTAATTTGGGCAGCTGATTCATACCTGTTTGGTACGTTTTTACCACTGAATTTTTTTTTATAGTACTGCATCACTTTCTCTCTCTCATCGGGTGCCACAAAATTGATAAATGGCATACCAATAAGTTCTTCTTCAGTAGATTCAGATTTCCGGATCAGTTCGTGATTAACAAATTTTATAAACCCGTTCTGAATAATAAAAATGCTGTCTCTCGATGACTCAATAAGTGTACGGTATTTTGATTCGCTTGCCTTGCGTTTTTCTTCTAGTTTTTTTTGCTCTGAAATGTCTCTTACGGTAGCCTGAAGAAAAGATTTATTAGCAAGCTCTACACGTGTAAGAAGAACTGTGGCAGAAAACTCTTCCCCATTTTTTCGTTTATGTGTCCACTCAAAGAAATGTGAGCCATTTTTCATTGCTATTTTGATCATATTCATCGCCTCAACCTCCGAAAAACTTCCATTAGGTTGTTTCTCAGGAGAAACCTCCCATGGTTTGAGGGCAATAAATTCATCTTCATTCTTAACACCGAACATGCTGATGATTGATGGGTTACCTGAAGTATAGTTCCAGTTGGGGGGTTCCAGCGTCATAATTGCATCTTTCGACGAATCGAACAGTTTCCTGTAAAGTTCTTCACTTTCAGAAATTGCTTTTTGGGCATTTTTTTGCTCTGTAATATCCCTGATTATTGCAATAACATGATTGTCCTCAATTTTAATAACGGAGGAAACTTCCAGTACTTTATCTTGGTATTCTATCTCAAATTTATTAACAGATTTACCCGATGCTACATTCTTTAATATTTTTAATATGCTAAATAACGATGCATGAGAAATAAATTTTTGAGCAAGTTTAAATCCGCTTTTACCTATAATATCTTCCTTTTTAAAACCGGTAATCTGGCAAAATGCAGGATTCGCATCAATAATGATCAATTTATTATTCGCCAGTATGATGCCGTCGGCCGCACCCTTAAAAACAGCATGGAAATTATCATCCTTTTGTATGTTAGTTTCCCAGAATGATATAATAAAGTAATCCTTATTATTTTCATGCATTTCCTCAACCGACAAATGTCCGGTAAGCTGCTTAATTTTACCAATGTGAAAAATAATATCATCGTGATCGCCGGCTGTAATGGCCGCATTATTAATGTAGGCGGTAATTTTTTCACCAGTTAACTTCCCGGCATTTAATCCTGTTAGAACTTCAGCTTTGGAGTTAATTTGTATTATTCTGTTGGTGTCTTTTTGAACTAAAAACGCTGGAACTGGAATGTGTTTAATTGCTGATGTCTCCATTTGTGTCGTCCTAATTTGATATCAAATGTATGATTTTTTATTAGTGAGACAGAGTAATTTAACAGCAGCGCAATATTTATTTTATAACTTATCTTTTCTCTATGATTCTATTTAACTTATCTTTAGTTATTTGTGTAGCTTTTTACTGAATCTGTGACAAAATCTTTTGAAGTGTTAAATGTAATTATGAAATACAGTTTAATAAAAACGAATTACGGTTATTGCTAAAGTGTAGGGGTTTTGTTCCTGAACTATCGTTTGGTGCTTTTGAGGAAGATTAACTTATCGCTTTTACATTCAATGGAATTGGATTTTATAATGGAGTAAAAACAGCTTATGATACTGGAACAGGTACAATAAAAGAGTATCGGGGTCAGGGGTTGGCCACAAAAATATTTGAATATTCTATACCATTTTTAAAGAAAGCAAACGTTAGCCAATATCTTCTGGAAGTATTACAGCACAATACAAAAGCTGTTTCGGTTTACAAAAAAATTGGATTCGAGGTTAGTAGGGAGTTTAATTATTTCATTTGTAAGAATGAGAAGCTACAAATCCACCCAAGTGGTAAAAATGAAACTTCAATACAAATTACCCATCTATTTTATAATAATAATTGTAGTAACTTTTATTGCCATATTGTTTCTTCTATTTAGGAATAACGTAGTAGATCCCCGCATCGGGGCCAAGAGGAATACCCAGTAGCAGCCATGCAACTAGCAGAAGCACCCAAACCAGGAAGAATGCAATAGAATATGGCATCATTGTAGCGATGATGGTTCCAATCCCGGATTTTGGTTCATATTTCTGCACAAATGCAATTATCAATGCGAAGAAACTCATCATTGGAGAAATCACATTTGTAACACTATCACCAATTCTATAAACTACTTGCGACAACTCAGGCGAGTAGCCCATTATCATAAACATCGGTATAAATATTGGTGCTAATATTGCCCATTTTGCAGAAGCGCTTCCCATCAGCATATTTATTGAAGCCGATAGTATTATGAAAAGAATCATAAGAGGAATAAGGCCGATATCTGCCGACATCAATACGCTTGCGCCTTCTACGGCAAGTATTATACCAAGATTGCTCCACTTAAAAAAGGCCACAAATTGTGCTGCAAAAAACACCAACACAAAATATGTTGCAAGGGTTTTCATTGATGATGACATGCCATTCATTACATCCGTATCATTTTTGAAAGCTCCGGTTGTAGTTCCATAAGCAAGCCCTGCAGCTCCTGCAGATAAAAATAGCATGGCAACAACTCCTTTAATCAATGGTGATGTAAGTATTCCCCCATCAACACCTCTGAAAAAGCCATTTTCCGGAATTATTCCAATTAATGTAATTGCCGTAATTACCAATAATGCTAATAATGCCATCAGCAGCCCCTTCTTTTCTTCTTTGGAAAGCTTTTCTACCTTTTTCTCATTTTCACTAACCTTCCCTGTATACTTTCCAAGCCTGGGCTCCACAACCTTATCAGTAATAAAAGTTCCTGTAAAGGCGATAACAAAAGTTGAAGCAACCATGAAATAGTAGTTGGCTGTAGGATTTACTTCATATGAAGGGTCAAGAATTTCAGCAGCTTCTGTTGATAATCCAGCAAGGAGCGGATCGACTGTGCCAAGCACAAGGTTTGCGCTAAAACCACCACTAACACCAGCGAATGCAGCAGCCATTCCAGCAATAGGGTGTCGACCAACAGCAACAAATATTACTCCGGCTAGTGGAATTAATAGTACGTAACCAACATCAGAAGCTACATTGGAAAGAATCCCTGAAAAAACAATTATAAATGTAAGAAGTTGTTTGTGAGAATTTAAAACCAACAACCTGATAACCGCATTTATTAACCCGCTTTGTTCAGCTATTCCTATTCCTAGCATTGCCACCATCACAATACCTAAAGGAGCAAAACCGGTAAAATTATCTACCATTTCGAGGAGAATGCGATGAATTCCATCATGCGACAGCAGGTTAACTGTAAAGATTGTTTCTTTGGTACCCGGATGTATTACTTCCCATCCCAGTGAAGATCCTATTGCTGATAAAACTAACGTCAGTAAAGCGAAAATTGCAAACAGAGTTCCCGGGTGTGGAAGTGCATTTCCGGCCTTTTCAGTCCAGTTTAATATCCTCTGAAAAATACTAATCTTTGGTTTGCTAATTTCCATGATAACAATTGAATGCGCAAAGATATAAAGCACTGAATCTTTAAGGCCTATATTTCATTTTTAACAATTAATTAACATTTCTTATCAGCCATCTGCAATAACTATAAAAGTTACGACTTTTCATAAATGAACAATCTCGCCATAGGCATAAGTCAATTAGTTTACTTTTTTCATTGCGAACAAAGTGAAGCAGTCTCTCTAATACTAAACATATGAGATTGCCTGCCTTTGTCGGCAGACAGGCTTTATCATACTTCGTCGTATTGTATGGAAATTATTTCGTGCCGAAGATCAGGAATATAACCCTAGAGATCCCTCTCTGATTTAACCAGAGCTATTTGGCTGTGATTGAAGGGGCCGTACTGTTAGGGTTTCATTTTTTTATGGAAATTTAACAGATGGTCACTTTTATCAATAAAAGAATTTAACAGATCCGATAAGCAAAAATTATTACTTTTACACAGGCTCGAAAGACAACCACCCTCTATTAATTACTATTTTATCCCATTTATTAATATTAAACCAACTGGGGTTAAGTGTACCGAATGTGGAGCTTGTAATAAAATATGCCCAATGGATATTGATGTAATGAGTTATATTAAAAACGGCAAAAAAGTAAATCACTCAGAATGCATTCTTTGCACCGATTGTCAGGTAGTTTGTCCTGTTGTTGCTATTAAATAGCAATAACAAATATTGAAATTAATCCTCCTATTGACGCTGTTTTAAATAGACTATTTCAAAAATACTTGAGATTTCTTCTCCTAAAATATATAATTGGCAGATGATTGTAAGCAAAATAAATTCATTTAATTTTACCTTCTATAATTTATAGAAGCAAGTAGTGAAAAGCGAATGAAAAATAATATCAAAATACGTCCAGCATTATTTGAAGACCTCACTTCAATTGTAACAATTTATAATCAGGCAATCAGATCCAGAAAAGCAACGGGTAACCTATGGGAATTTACAGTAAAACAACGGGTTGAGTGGTTCAAAAAGCATAATCTTGATGAATTTCCAATTTATGTGGCCGAATTAAATGGAGAGGTTGTTGGTTATGTTAATCTTTCAGAATACCGCTCTGGAAGAGAAGCCATGAGTAAAATTGCCGAGGTTAGTTTTTTCCTTGATGATGAACATAAAAGAAAAGGAATTGGTTCGGCATTACTTGAACATGTTATTAAAGATTGTTCAAGAATAGAAAAAAATACTTTACTGGCGTTTTTACTTGATGTAAATATTGAGAGCATAAAACTCCTATCCAAATATGGGTTTTCAGAATGGGGCAGGCTTCCGGCTACAATAAACATAGATGATAAGGTCCATGACCATTTGATTTATGGACTAAAGGTTAACCTCAGCTAGTGTTTTTATATTACCTTTGATTGTTTAACAGTATCTTAACCAAAAAAAAGCAAAAAAAATGAAAACTCTATTTCTAATGATTATGATTACATCTGTTATTGGACTAAGCGGATGCTGTAACCATGAAGCGGATGCTCCTGAAAAAGTTAAAACAGCATTTTCAGAAAAATTCCCGGATGCTAAAAAGATTGTGTGGGAACAGGAAGGCGAAAATAAATGGGAAGCAGAATTTAAGATGAACAGTAAAGAATATTCTGCGACTTATATGGCTGATGGATCATGGATTGAGACCGAATATGAAATCAAAACCAAAGAAATTCCTGAAGCAGTAAAAAACACTCTTGATACTGAATTTGCCGGTTTTGAAATTGAAGAAGGGGAGTTTATTGAAAACCCTGAGGGTAATTTCTATGAATTTGAAATTGAAAAGGAAGAAAAAGGAAAAGAAGAAATAGAAATGTCTGTTGTTATTGATGCCACCGGTAAGGTTGTGAAAAAAGAAACCCTAAAGGATGATGACGATGATAATGACAAAGAGGGTGATAATGAGGATGAGGATTGATCTCTATTCATAACTGGCTCACACATCACTCTTTAAAAGATCAACTTTTTTAACCTTCTGAACAAAGTGAAGAACCTCACTTTTACCAATAGAGATTCTTAACTTTGTTCAGAATGACAGGCCGCCCTACCTTTCTGACGGAAAGCATTGTGAACTGGGACTTGGGACAAAAAAACAAATAGAATTCACTCGCTTACGATCTGTAAAACAAAAGATTTTTCTCACGCATAGCAACAAAAGATGAAGCTTGTCATGCGAGAGAAATAAAATATCTCATTAATAGCATGTAGCGATACTTCGCTGCGCTCAGCATGACTCAACTATAATCAATTAATCAATAGGCATCTCCTGCCCCTCCATCCATGGGGCTCCGGCATCAATTAATTGTTTTTCAACCTTAGGAATCTGAATATTCACAATATTTTCAAGTTTTGTTTTGATGTCAACAAATTCTGTTTTTGCTATTTCTAAACTCTTAACATGAGTAGGTGTTGGGCCATAAGTTGAATTTTGAACTCCCATGGATGCAGCACTTAGTCGACTCATAACTGTGGGGTTGTTCTTTTCCCCAATTTGATCTTTCGAACCATTGCCATATAGTTTTTCCCTTATATCAATCAATTGTTGATTCAGCTTAAATATCTCACCATTAATTGAATCATCTTTAAGATTTGTAATCGCAAATGCTTTTTTCATCCCAGCAACCTTTCTAATAGCATTATCAAGTACAATATTGAGTGCTGAAGTCGACATTTGCATTCTGTTTATTTCATTCCAAAAGGCAGTCACCTCTTTAGAAGAAGAACCTTCCAACTCACCATCGTAAAGCTTTTTAACTTTGATTGTAACCGACTCCGATAACTCTGTAACTTTACCATCAATTCTTTTTGATAAACTAGCCGTGTAGGTTCCAGGGGTTACCAGAAAACCAGATGACGAATATGAATCAAAAACACTTTTGCTATTAATATTTATTGCTTGTGATGCCGGAGTTCTTAAATCCCATGCAACTCTATGAAAACCTTTGCCGGTAGGTCCTTCAATACGACGAATAATATTTTCAGCACTATCTTTAATTGTAACAATGATAACCGGGGCCTCCTCATTACGCTCGGTTTCAACCGCATCCCATCCCGGAAAAACAATGTCTTTTTTCTCTTCCATTAATTTTATTTCCTTTTTTTTGCGCTCAGCTTTCTTTGTTGAATACTCATCAGCA
>JABMPH010000304.1 GCA_013203805.1 Bacteroidota bacterium
ATATGGAATTGGGATTTTGGTGATGGTAACACATCGCAATTACAAAATCCAACACACCAATATAATGTTGGAGGTATATTTAATGTACAACTAATAGTAACAGCAGACTCAGCCGGGTATAACTGTACGGACACAATAGTACAAACAATTCAAATATTTACAACACCTGACGTGGCCTTCACATGGAATCCTGAACCAACAATACTTGGAGACGCAACAAACTTCTTTGGCAGTTCTCCCAATTCCATTACAACCTGGGATTGGGATTTTGATAACGGTAATTTCTCCAACGATCAGAACCCCATCCACATGTATATTGCTACTGGAAACTATTTTGTGGAATTAACAGTAACAGATATCAATGGTTGTCAAAACTCCTTCATCCAACAGGTAACAGTAACCAATGCCCCTGCTCTTGACTTTAGTTGGAACTACAGTTGTGAAGGAGAACCAGTACAATTTACCATACTTAGCCCGCCAACAGATATCCCTGCTGTAGTTAGCTGGAATTGGGACTTTGGTGATGGAGGCACAAGCGTTGATATGGAACCAACACATGTATATGTGGTTGCAGGAACATATGATGTTTCATTAACAATAATTGATACAATGGCAACCTCTAATACTGTATTAAAACAAATTACTGTTAATCCTCCACCGTTAGCACTGTTCAGCACCAATAGTCCAGTATGCGTAAATAATGAAGTGCAATTTAGTGATAACAGTACTACTCCTACCGGATTTATAACCGAATGGCACTGGGATTTTGGGGATGGTTCTTTTCAAACAGTTCTATTTCCTGACAATCCAGATGTAACACACTATTATTCTGGTGCAGGAACTTATTTAACAACATTAACAGTAACTAATTCCGACAGTTGTTCAAATAGTACTCAAAACACAATAACCACAATTGTGGATCCAATAGCTGACTTTACATATGAAGCTACATGTGCCAGTGATTCAGTACTATTTACTGATTTAAGCACTCCCAATGGAGGCAGTGATATCTCATCATGGTTTTGGGATTTTGGTGATGGTGGCACTTCAGTTATGCAAAACCCAACTCACATATATGCAATTGCAAGCGGTTACAATGTAATATTATCAATTGTAACTATTGCTAACTGCACATCAGAAGTAACACATAATGTTATTATTAACACACTACCTACAGTTGAAATATCGGGAAGTGCGAATACAGCAAACATAAATACACCCATTCAGTTTTATGGTAATTCAACTACTGGGGGTATAGTAACATGGATGTGGGACTTTGATGATGGTGGTAGTTCTACCATTCAAAATCCAATTCATGAATATCAAAATTATGGTAATTATAATGTTACGCTAAACGTTATTGACATTTTCGGGTGCTCAAATATTGATTCGGTTCAAATACATATAATTCCACCTCCGGTTTTTCCTGATAGCAATGCAATATGGAATACAATAGGGACCTCACTTTATGTGGAGGAGTTTAGATATAGGTATGGATTAATTGGGGATACAACACTTACTATTAGTAAAGACACATCCTATTCTTATTCAAAGGTTTACAGCTTGAATGACTCTACTCTATCTACATACAATTCAACCTACTTTGGGGCGGTCAGAACTACCGTTGACAAAAAGGTTTATGTAAAACTGCCTGATCTACCGGAAACCATTCTCTATGATTACTCTCTTGAAATTGGAGATACAATATGGTATAACATTGGTGGAGCTGCAACTTCTGGCAGCATAGTATTAATGGAGCAAGATCATTACAAAGTTGTTACTGATATTGATTCAATATTGTTATTGGATAACCATTACCATAACAGATGGTTTTTAGATGGTGATTTTATGAATGATATTTGGATTGAAGGCGTAGGAAGTGTTGTGTGGTTTGGATTGTTTAATCCAATAATTACAGATGCTGCAACTAATGGTGACTCATTTAGTTTTGCATGTTTTAAACAAAACGATATACCATTATACATTAATAATCCAGAATGCGACAAGTGTTTCTGCTATTTGCTTACTAGTATTAGTAAATCCACGGAAAACACATATGGAATTGATATTTACCCTAATCCGGCATATGATATTGTTATTGTTTCATTTAATAATGAAATACCTCAGGATGCAGAGTTGGTAATCTACAATACATCGGGAAATTGTGTTTTTAATACCTTAATAAATAAAGCGAATAAGGTGAGCATTAATACAAATGAGTGGAAAAAGGGTCTGTATTTAATTAGTATTAGAGACAAAAACATACTTTTAAGTACTCAAAAGTTAATAGTTGAATAATTCTTTGTTATTATATTCATTGGAATTCTTTGATTAAATCTCTTATTTTTGCATTCTGATTGCATGCTATGAATCAAGGAGAATTTTCAATAAAAATACCTCAACGTTTCTTTTCTGATGTTACAGATGAGCCTTTCGAAAACTGTAATATTTGTGATAAATATTTACTTGAAAATGATGTTCCATATGTTGTGGAAAAAGCCTTACGAAATTACGAAGGTCATGATTTTTCATCAACAATTTATGAGTTTGCCATTTGCCAGGATTGCCATATGAAGATGCAAAAATCCATGTCGGAAGAATCGCTTCAAAGCCTTCAAAAGTATTATACCGATGTGATGCAAAAGAGAGGTTCACAACCCATAGTTCTTGACATGAACAACTTTGACATGGATCAATGGTTATCAAAATGCTTTTTTGAGGGAGGCGAAATAAGTGACATGAAAGAATACCAGGTTGTTGCACAATTTAAAGGCTCGCAACTAGTTATGAATACTCCTCCAATTATTATAGGGGAAAGTGCCATGAAACGAATGGCAGGATTGCTATCAGAAAAGACCACCGATGAAATGAATGGTTTTAGAGATAAGTTTTTGGGACCCGCTCCTGAATTGGAAGAACTTATTTATGGTAAGAAACTGATTCTTATATAGTAACTGAAATTATGGGCAATTGTTATTGGTTATATGTTAATTGTTATACGTTAGTTGTTATCTGCCAGCATGTTATAAGTTAATTGTTATTAGTTATATGTTGTTACTAAGCAAAACTCTAAACACCTACTAACAAATATCTTTTAACATTTTTACTGAATTCATAACTACACAAAGCCAACTTCAGACAAGTTAAAACTTTGTTAAAAACAATACTGTTGTTTATCTACGTAATATATTTGCAGAATGAAATTTAAAGATTTTTTAGGTGTGCTATTACTGACCGTATTTATAAGTCTGACTCATAGTGCATTTTCACAGAAAAAAAACAACATGAATATAAAAGTCGCAACATTTGGATCAGGATGCTTTTGGTGTACCGAAGCAATCTTTGACAGAATTGAAGGAGTTATAAAGGTTGAGCCCGGGTTTTCAGGCGGACACAGGAAAAATCCTACTTATAAAGAAGTTGTTTCTGGAACAACCGGACATGCCGAAGTAACACAAATTACATATGACCAAGATGTTGTATCATATGCAACCCTGCTTGAGGTTTTTTGGAAAACCCACAACCCAACAACATTAAATCGTCAAGGTGCTGATGTTGGTACTCAATACAGATCGGTAATTTTCTATCATGATTCGGAACAAGAAAGACAAGCAAAGAAATATTTAGGAGAGTTACAAGAAGCAGATATATGGGATGATCCAATTGTTACTGTAATTGAAAAATTTGAAGCTTTTTATCCAGCCGAAGATTATCATAACGACTATTACAAAAACAACCCAGCCAATTCATACTGTAATTTTGTAATTACCCCAAAAATTGAGAAATTCGAAAAAGTTTTTAAGGATAAGCTGAAGAAGGAGTAAAAAAGAAGCAAGATGCAAGATTCAAGAGTCAGGATATCGGCTATATGAATAAGTCTTAGCTCTTTCCTCTTGGTTCTTAACTCTTGGTTCTTGATTCTTGTCTCTTGGTTCTCATCCCAATCTTAACCCATTATCAACTTCCTTGTCAGGTATGGCTAATACAACACTACCATCCTTTTGAATTAAACCGGTAATTAAAAATTCCGACATAAACGGACCAATTTGCTTTACCGGAAAGTTAACAACGCCAATTATTTGTTTATCCAACAATTCTTCTTTTGAGTATAGATCTTTTATTTGTGCACTTGATTTTCTAACACCAATTTTTTCACCAAAATCAACTGTAATTATATAGGCTGGTTTTCGGGCTTGGGGGAAATCCTGTACATCGATAATTGTCCCCGAGCACATAACTACTTTTTCAAAATCACTCCACGATATATGTTTCATAACTTAAGTCAATTGCTATTTATTTTCAATGCTCTCCTCACTTATTTGGGAAGGAGCATATCCTCCTGATGATGTTGTATTATATTGATATAGAGTAACGACATCAAGTTCTGAACCAGTCCAATCGGCAGGACTAATTACTAAAAATGTACGTACATCATATGCACTTTGGGCAGAATCAAGCCATGATCCTGAATTTGCGTAGATGCCAGTATAATAATCTTCAAGTGGGAATACTTTTAATCTTGGTTCATGCGAATGACCAAAAGCCACAATCTTTGGATGATTTGGCCCCAGATAATCTGCAAGATACTCTTCCAATGCAGCATCGTACAAATAATGTCCGTTTAAAATTGCCAATAGTACATTAAGTGGTACCGGAACCTTATTAACTCCCTGAGTTTGTGACCACAACGATTCAATGTTTTTACCATACATTTCTTTTGCTCCATTAAATGACATATTTGCTTCATATCCATCTATACCACTCATTATCACTTTATTTGAATCCATTTGAAGTGTGTCGCGATTTATATTAAAATCATTTATCACATATCCTGTTGCCAATGCCCATGCTGCTGAGAATTCAATATCTGATTTTGCATTTGAAATCTCTTTTAAATTTGTCTGATTTCGAGTAGCCAAACCTGAACCATAAAGTCGTGTAATAAAATAGCCCGGAGGTAATATTTGGTTTTCATTAATCAAGGGTTGTGGGCAGTTAAAAAAGTCGTAACGATGACCATGTTCCATTGCTATCTCATCAACAGGCCAGTATTTTCCTAATCCTACGGCATCACTTTTCCATATAATTCCCGGTAGTATTTCTTCAATTACTTCCTGAGTGATAAGCATATCATGGTTACCCGGAACATAAAGCACATCTATTTCGCCTGCAGAAATTATTTCCGTGATCTTATCAAAAACCGGTTTGTTAAGCGTTGCATTTGCTATGGCTTTAAAATAATCAGCCGAACTGTTTATATTTACCGATGCATCAAAAGGTGCTACATAATATGGAATCATCCATTCATCAAATAAATCA
>JABMPH010000305.1 GCA_013203805.1 Bacteroidota bacterium
AATCTTAAAAATATTAATGTAGAAATCCCGATAAACAAAACAACTGTAATTACAGGAGTATCCGGTAGTGGTAAGTCATCACTTGCATTTGATACAATTTATTCAGAAAGCAGAAATAGATTTACAGAAAGTTTTTCGACGTATGCCAGAAGAATGATGAGTAAGGTTAAAAAGCCTGAGTTAGAGCAATGCTCAGGTTTAACGCCTGCTATCGCCGTAAGGCAAACCAGATTTAAGAAGAATCCCAGATCAACTGTTGGCACTGTTACCGAAGTGTACGACTTATATCGTTTATTGTTTTCAAGATTTGGTAAAGACACAAATGATAAACCCACTTATCTGTCTTCATCAATGTTTTCATTTAACAAATTAGAAGCTGCGTGTGATGAATGTAAAGGTATTGGGACCATAATTAGTTCCGACCCTGATAAGTTCATTACAAGCCCCCATAAGTCTCTAATTGATGGTGCTATGGACGGCACATCTCCCGGTAAATTTTTTGGAGATAAAAATGGACAATACATTAACACATTACTAAGAGTAGGATTTGAAAAAGAGATTGACTTCTCCCTACCCTACTCTGCACTCGATGAAACATCACAAAAAATTGCACTTTTTGGATCAGGCAGCCAACTATTTGATGTTGAGTGGAATTTTAAACGTGGTAACAGAACAGGTATCCATAGGATGACAACCACATGGCAAGGTTTGGTTAATTATTTAAATGAAGGTTATGAAATTAAACGAGATGGAAAGCGAGGCGAGGCATTTAAACCAATATTGACAGAGCTTTTGTGCGAGCATTGCCATGGAACCAGATACAAATCAAATATATTGGAGGTTAAATTTGCAGGATTGGATATTGCTGAGTTATCAGAATTCTCAATATCTGGAGCTATTGAATTTTTTAAAAAAATTGAAATAAAATTAAGTAGTTCAGAATATGCAAAATGTAAATCAACTATTCAACAAATAATAAGTAAGCTTATTCCGCTTGATAATATTGGGTTAGGGTATCTGAGTTTGAATCGTGCTACATATACATTAAGTGGTGGTGAATCACAACGTTTGCGTATTTCAACTCAGCTGGTATCCGACCTGTGTGGATTAACCTATGTACTTGATGAACCTACCGTTGGATTACATTCTTACGATACTATCAATCTAATGAAAGCCGTAGATTCTCTGAAAAATAATGGCAACACAGTATTGATTGTTGAGCATGACCCAGATGTTATTTCCAAAGCTGATTATATTATTGATATGGGACCCGGTGCAGGTAATCAAGGTGGTAAAATTATTGCACAGGGAAGTTTATCTGAAATTGAGAGAAATCCGAAATCTGTTACTGGGCGTTTTCTGAAAATAAGAAATAATTATCATCATCGAGATGTTTCAAAAGCAAAATCTGCAATAAGCATAATTGGTGGTTCCGCAAATAACCTTAAAAATATTGATATTGAAATACCCACTAATTGCTGTACCTCAATTACAGGTGTTTCCGGAAGTGGTAAATCAACCCTAGTATTTGATGTGATTAATGCATCTTTCAAAGCAGGAAAAGCAATAAATTGCAAAAAAATCACCTTTAATAATTTCGATTCTATTTCGGTTATTGATCAACAGCAAATTGGCACTTCGCCATTGAGTACTTCAGCTACTTATACAGGTCTATTTGATTTGATTAGGGATAAATTCGCTAAACAAAAGGATTCGATAAACCGGGGTTTCAAAAAATCCAATTTTTCATTTAATAGTAAAGAAGGAAGATGTCCAGTTTGCAAAGGAATGGGTAATATAAAAGTTAGTATGGATTTCCTTTCGGATGTATGGACAGTATGTGATACTTGTCATGGAAATCGCTATAAAGATTCGATACTTGGAGTTAAACTTTTAGGGAGAAGCATCATAGATGTTCTTAATATGGAAGTTAATGAAGCCCTGGAATTATTTACGTTAGACCCTAATATCACAAATATACTTCAAGTACTGAAAGACATCGGACTGGGGTATATTAAACTTGGGCAACCGACAAATACATTGTCAGGAGGTGAAACCCAACGTTTAAAACTAGCTACAGAATTAATTAAGGAAACCGGTAGTAACTGTCTATATATTTTTGATGAGCCATCAACCGGGCTTCATATGAAGGATGTTGAAAAGCTGATTAGTGTTATTAAC
>JABMPH010000306.1 GCA_013203805.1 Bacteroidota bacterium
GGGATACAGGGATCATTCCACGTGATCCGGTTCCGGTGGATGCCATACCCGACATAGGGGAAAACCAGCAAATAGTATATACCGAGTGGCCGGGACGGTCTCCCCAGGATATTGAAGACCAGATATCTTATCCTTTAACAACTTCACTTTTGGGTATCCCAGGAGTGAAAACCATTCGGAGCAACTCAATTTTTGGCGTATCCAGTATTTACATAATTTTTGATGAGGATATCGAATTCTACTGGAGTCGTACTCGTATTCTTGAAAAGTTAAACTCACTACCTTCCGGAACACTTCCCGAAGATGTAACACCGGCTCTGGGACCGGATGCCACTGCGCTTGGACAGGTTTACTGGTACACCCTTGAGGGTAGAGACAAAGATGGCAATCCAGCAGGTGGTTGGGATCCGCATGAGTTGAGAACCTTACAGGATTTTTATGTAAAATACTCTTTAACATCTGCAAATGGAGTTGCAGAAGTGGCTTCCATAGGCGGGTTTGTAAAAGAATATCAGGTGGATATCGACCCGGTTGCAATGAAAGCCCATGGGGTTAATGTTGCCCAAATAATGGCAGCAGTTAAAAACAGCAACCTCGACATTGGCGCAAGGACAATAGAGTTTAATCGTGTTGAATATCTGGTACGGGCCATAGGATATATTAAAAGTCTTGAAGACCTTGAAAAAAGCGTGGTGACGGTGAGAGATAATGTTCCAATAAGAATTAAGGACGTAGCAAAAGTTAATTTCGGTCCGGCAACACGTCGCGGAGGACTTGATAAAGGTGGATCGGAAGCTGTAGGCGGGGTTGTTGTTGCCAGATATGGCGCAAACCCGCTACACACAATTAATAATGTGAAATCAAAAATTGCAGAAATTGCACCCGGACTACCATCAAAGACACTTGATGATGGCACTATTTCAAAGGTAACTATTATACCATTTTACGATCGTACAACTCTTATAAAAGAAACACTTGGAACCCTTGAAGAAGCAATTTCATTGGAGCTCCTTATTAGTATACTGGTAGTTATTGTACTTGTTCTTAACCTTAGAGCTTCATTCCTTATATCAAGCCTATTGCCAATTGGAGTGCTGATCACATTTATAACGATGCGGCAATTTGGTGTTGATGCCAACATTGTTGCACTTTCCGGTATTGCAATTGCAATTGGGGTTATGGTTGATGTGGGGGTTGTGTTCACCGAGAATATTATCCGGCACACGGAAATGCCTCAAAATATTGGGGCACGGGGTAAGAAGCTACTTAATGTGATTTATGAATCAACAATTGAAGTAGCTCCGGCTGTTATAACAGCATTAGCAACAACCATTATCAGTTTCCTTCCTGTTTTTGCAATGGAAGCAGCTGAGGGCAAATTATTCAGACCTCTGGCTTTTACAAAAACATTTACAATGTTGTCGGCACTGTTTATTGGTTTAATAATTATCCCAACTCTTGCACATACAGTATTTTCCATCCGTATTGATAAAAAATCATATAAAAAAATATGGAATATAGCACTGATAGCTGGTGGGCTGGGTATATCCATATTTAGTGGATATTATATTGCCTTATCGCTTGTTGCATATGGACTTGTGGGTTATTTTGCAGATAAATTTCCCGAGTCGAAAAAAACATGGCCAAACTATATAAATATTGCTATTACTGTTGTGATAGTCGTGTTCTTTCTTACAAAAGCATGGTTGCCACTGGGAGCTCAAAATACACTGTTTTCAAACTACCTTTTTGTTATTGTTGTAATAGGGACAGTCCTTGGAGCTTTATCGCTTGTGGTTTATTATTATCCAAGAATACTGGGGTGGTGCCTCGAGAATAGCTGGAAGTTTTTATCAGTACCTATCATTATTGTTCTTTTCGGTATAACCACCTGGCTTGGTTTTGACAGCTTATTTGGTTTCATGCCCGATTTTGTGAAGAGAACAGGAGTTTATCAAAGTCTGGATGGTTCACTCCCGGGAATTGGAAAAGAGTTTATGCCCACATTGGATGAAGGATCATTTTTATTGATGCCAACAACAATGCCACACTCAGGTATTGAAGAAAATCTGGATGTTATCCGGATCCTTGATAAACGTATAAATGCAATTCCTGAAATAGAAACTGTTGTCGGCAAATGGGGACGTGTAAATTCGGCTCTCGACCCTGCTCCTACTTCAATGTATGAAAATCTTATCAATTACAAATCCGAATATATATTGAACGAATCAGGACATCGGATGCGGTTTAAAGTTGATAAAGATGATGCATATATACTAACAGACAGTTCAACATATAATCCCAAAGAAGATGAATTTCGTTCCATTCATAAAGAAGACTTGATCCAGAGTACGAATGGAGAATATTTCCGTCAATGGCGTGAAGAAATAAAGTCACCAAATGATATTTGGGATGAAATAATCCGAATGGCTTCGATTCCCGGATTAACGTCTGCACCTAAACTACAACCCATACAAACCCGACTTGTAATGCTACAAACTGGAATGCGTGCACCGATGGGGATTAAGGTATTCGGACCTACCCTGAAATCGATCGAAAAGGTTGGCTACGAAATAGAAAAGCATCTGAAACAAGTTGAAGGAGTACAGGCTATGTCGGTATTCGCTGATCGTGTTGTTGGAAAACCTTATCTGGAAATGGAAATTAACAGGGATGCTATTGCACGTTATGGAATTACTGTGAATTACTTGCAGTCGATATTAAGCAGTGCAATAGGTGGAATGAAGCTCACAACCACAATTGAAGGCCGCGAGCGGTTTAATGTGCGTTTGCGATATGCACGTGAATTCAGGGATAATCCCGAAGATTTAAAAAAGATACTTATCCCTACTTCCAAAGGTTATCAGGTTCCTTTGGGTGATCTAGTTACCCTACATTATGAACGGGGTCCACAACTTATTAAAAGTGAAAATACTTTTTTGGTTGGCTATGTTATTTTTGATAAAAAGGAAGGCTTTGCCGAAGTTGATGTTGTTGAAAATGCACAAGCATATCTTACAGATTTAATCGACAAGGGTGAATTTGAAGTTCCCGCAGGGGTTAGTTATGTTTTTACGGGGAATTACGAAAATCAGATTCGTGCAACCAAACGACTCTTGATTGTTGTTCCGATATCATTAATGATAATTTTTCTGATACTCTATTTCCAGTTCAAATCGGTACAGGCTACAACTTTCATTTTTACCGGAATAATTGTAGCGCTTTCGGGTGGATTTATAATGCTATGGCTATACGGACAGCCATGGTTTATGGATAGCGTACTGGCAGGAATGAATATGCGTGATCTGTTTCAGGTTAATACAATAAATCTGAGCGTAGCAGTCTGGGTTGGTTTTATCGCCCTATTTGGTGTTGCTACAGATGACGGGGTGCTGATAAGCACCTACATTAAACAGTTGCAGGATAAAAATCCACCAAAAAGTGTTAAAGAAGTTCGTTCTATGATACTCGAAGCCGGATCAAAAAGGGTACGCCCTGCAATGATGACAACAGCTACTACTATAATTGCCCTGCTTCCTGTATTAACATCAACAGGTAAGGGATCAGATATAATGGTGCCGATGGCAATCCCTCTTTTTGGGGGGATGACCATTGAAGTACTTACAATGTTTGTTGTTCCTGTGCTTTATAGCAAATGGCAGGAAGGCAAAGTAAAAAGGGAATTAAAAACTCAAAAAGTATAGAACCATGAAGAAGACAAAAATTATTATCGGAATAATACTATTGCTGATATCTTCAATGGTTTCGGCACAAGATGAACTACATAGCTATTTGAAGTTGGCTGCTGAAAATAATCCAGGGCTTAAAGCTCGTTTCAGCGAATATATGGCAGCCCTTGAAATTGCACCACAAGTTAAGGCGTTGCCTGATCCACAGGTTGCTTTTGCATATTTTATTATGCCCGTTGAAACCAGAATGGGGCCACAACAAGCTAAGATTTCAGCTTCGCAAATGTTCCCCTGGTTTGGTACTTTAAAAGCAAAAGAAAATGTTGCAATTCAATCTGCCAAAGCAAAATATGAACAATTTGAAGAAGCAAAATCTCGACTTTTTAATGATGTGAGATCGAACTATTTCAATATCTATTTCAACAAAAAGGCAATTCAAATAACCATAGAGAATATTGATATACTACATACATTCAGGAAACTAGCGAATATAAAATTTGAGTCAGGGTTAGTGTCTGCTGTTGATGAATATCGTATTGAAATGGAAATTGGAGATCTTGAGAACCAACTGTATTTATTAATTGATACACAAAATTCTCTTGAGTTTATATTTAAGAACCTCCTAAATATTGACCAACTTGATATTAACACCCCCGAAACTCTTTGGGTAGATGATTTCCCTTTAAATAAGGAAAACATATTGGATTCGATAGGCAATAACAACCATCAATTACTTACGCTATCAATACAGCAGGAAGAATTGATATATAGAAAAGAATTGGCTGAAAATCAGGGAAAGCCTGATTTTTCAATCGGTTTGGATTATATATTTGTTGGAACTGACAATGATAAATTTGCAGGTACTGATGCTTTTGTATTTCCTAAAATTGGCATTACTATTCCACTTTACCGAAAAAAATATAAAGCCATGGTTAATGAAGTTGTTCATCTGCAAACCGCCAAGGAATTTGAAAAATCTGACAAAGAGAATATACTGGTGAACATTTTTGAAAACGTTTGGAAGGATTACTTGGATGCCGACAGAAGAATAGATCTTTATCATTCGCAACTTGAGTTAGCCTCTAAATCAATCAAACTTATTGAAACTGATTATGCTACGGGTAATAAAAACTTTGAAGAGATACTCAGAATGGAACGCAAGCTGCTAACTTATAGCCTGAAACTTGAGAAATCGCGATCCGACAAACAGGCTGCAATTTCCTTTATCAATTATTTAATGGGTAATTAAGGATTTGGTGATGTGGTGATGTATAGATTTGGTGATGTGATGATTAAACAATATTGTCCTTTTAGAAAAACATTAAAATAATTGAGAAATGAATACAAAAAGAAATGAACTTGTAGAAGTCAGTTTTGAGTTTGCATTGTTAATTATTGATTTTGCAGAAGAACTTGAAAAACTCAGAAAATACGTTATTGCCAAACAATTATTGAAATCAGGTACATCAGTTGGAGCTAATATCAATGAAGCACAAAGTGCTGAAAGCAAGGCTGATTTCATCCATAAATTAAAAATAGCCCACAAAGAATTACTCGAAACAGAATATTGGATTAAACTGGTAAAATCAAGTAGTTCATATCCCAAACCTAATATTGAAATAGAGAATAGACTTACATCATTAAAAAAGTTATTTAACAAAATCATTTCAACAGCAAAAAAATAAAAATCATGAAACAGATAATAAAATATATAATAAACAACTTTAAGATATTACTTGTTGTTACCATTGGAGCATTAATTACAGGTTACATAGTTGGAAAATCAACAAATCAACAAATCAACAAATCAACAAATCAACAAATCAACAAA
>JABMPH010000307.1 GCA_013203805.1 Bacteroidota bacterium
GCCCCAAATGTTTCAAATAGTGTTTGTGTATTTGCCGGAGACTTTGTAAAAGGTCCAGTGGATACGTACATTCTTGTAACGTCTGTAGATGATCTGATTACTTATTTTGGTTTGCCGTCAAATACAAACTATAATGACTGGTACAGCGCTTACAATCACTTGCAGTACAGTAATAAACTGTATTTGTCTCGCGCTGCTAATACCGGCGGAACAGCTACTGCAATTGCTTCAGAAGTTTTAGATGCTGCTATAACTGGTGTTGCTTCTCCAGTTGCAGAAATTACCACAATCGATTGTGAAGCAGATACTACGAGTTCTTTAAATAACAAGTATTGGCTTTTAAATTCTCCAACTACGAGTTATTATGTTTGGTACAACGTTGGTGCGGCTGGAACTGATCCTGCTGTTGCTGGGAAAACTGGAATTGAAGTTGCTCTAGTTGAAAATGATACTGCTTCTGCTGTTGCTACTGCAACACAACTTGTAATTACTGCGCTGGGTGATTTTACAGCTACGGTTGATACCATTACTGTTACTGTTACTAATGCTGCTGGTGGAGCCGTTACAACTGCTGCTGATGGTGACACTGGATGGACTGCTGCTTGGACTGCAACAACCTCTGGAACTGGTATTTTAAGTTTCAATGCTGTTTCTGCAGCTAATTTTACTGTTGGTGATTTGGTTTCTTTCGGTGTTGATGCAGTAACTTCTTTGGTTTATTACGAAGTAACTGCTATTTCATCTTTGATTGTATATCTTGATCGTGTTGTTGCAGAAGATTACGTCCTTTCAGATGTTGTAAATGCATTTGCTGTAACTAAAAACGGTGTTGCTGAAGCTATTTCTGCCGGTGGCTCTGAAGTTGCTAATGATTATCTGTACCTAGATGATTACACGCCAATTTTGAATCTTTCAGATTTTGAAACAAAAGAATCAGCGATTGCAATGACTGGTGCTAATGCAAAATTGAAAATCATTGCTCGTTCCCCTGGAACATGGAGTGAAGATATTGAAATTTGTATTGCTAACCCGAGTGCTTTCGGTACAACTGTTACTTCTGAAGCATTTGATGGTGTTGCTTTAGATGATCTTTTCGAATATCCGGCTACTGGAACAGAGGTTGGTATCGTAATTAAAGTTGCTGGTATTATTGAAGAAACATACATTGTTTCATTTGTTACTACTGCAAAAGATTCAAGCAACAAAAGTGCGTACATTGAAACAGTTATTAATAACTCTTCAAGATATATTTTTGTTAAAGACAATACAGCTAATGCAACTACAATTGATAATTATTGCTTTACTGTAGATGATATTGCTGGAAGTACTATTTCCCTCGTTGGAGCAACTGATGCTTCAATCACTGCTGCTAATTTAACTGCTGCTTACGATTTGTGGTCAAATAAAGAAGCTGTAGATATTGATATGATTATTGGTAATGAAACTGATGCCGGTGTTAGTGCTAAAAATCTTGCAGTCACAAGAGCAGATTGTTTCGCTTTTATTGGTGCAGTTTACGCTGATACTGTTGGTAAAAAGGCATCTGAAGCCGTAACTTCTCTGGTTGCTTGGAGAAAAACAGGAGATTTGAATTATAACAGTATGTTTGTTGTTGCTTGTCCTAATTACAAGTATCAATACGATCTGTATAATGACAAAAATCGCTGGGTTAATGTTGCCGGTGATATCGCTGGTCTAAGAGCTCGAACGAATACTAATCGTGCTTCTTGGTGGGCTTCAGCTGGACTTGAACGTGGGCAGATCAAAAATGTTAAGAAATTGGCATTTAATCCAAACCAAGCTCAACGTGATATTCTGTACAAAAATGGTCTGAACCCAATTGTATCATTTCCTGGGCAAGGAACAGTTATGTGGGGACAAAAAACATTGTTAGCTAAGCCGTCTTCATTTGACCGTGTTAATGTTCGTGGGTTGTTCAATACTCTTGAGCGTTCTCTTGGAAAAATGGCAAAGTACCAAGTTATGGAATTTAACGACAACTTCACAAGAAACAGAATTGTCTCTATGATTAAACCGTATCTGGGCTCAGTTTTAGCCGGACGTGGTATTCAAGACTTTTTGGTTATTTGTGATACGTCGAATAATACCGCTGACGTAATTTCGCGGAATAAATTAATCGTTGACATTTATATCAAGCCTACATTTGTGGCAGAGTTTATTTTGCTTAGATTTACGAATGCTGGTACCAATTCGTTTGCAGAAATTATAGGCGGCGCCTAGAATAATTTCAATACGTTAGCCTTAGATAAAGGAGTATTTTTACAGTACTCCTTTTAACTGAATTTATGGTAAGATATAAATAATATAAATTCAGCGATAAAGGAGGGTTGATGGATGAAAAACAGGTTATACAAGATTTTACAGATAAAAATTTAAAGAATAAAAATGGCAAAATTGAAGGGCAACGAATTAACAAAGGGTGGTTTAAAAAACACAAATTTGGGAATGAATATGAAGTTTTTCAAAAAAATAGTATAATAGATAGTAAAACATTATATTTATTTTTAACTAAAGAAAGTGATAAATGTTCGTGCGGTAAAGAGAAACGATTCGTGGGTTTTAGAGATGGATTCAAAGAATATTGTTTACCGTGCTCAAGAAAAAAAAATAATGGAATGTTGCATCTTATTGAACAAGATGTTCAGATACCAGATGTACCAAAATTTGTCAAAGATCGAAATGGTGGATATTCAACAACAAAATTAAAAACATTATCTAAAGACACCGTTTCAAAAATAAAAGAACGAACATTATATTTAAAAAAAGCATCTTTATCTGAAAGAATTTATCAAATAGAACACAATTTATTCTGTTTGCCAAAGTGTAAATTATGCAATAAAGAACACAATAATTTTTATACGTCTAAATACGGTTATAGAGATTATTGTAAAGGGAAATGTTCTTACAATTACAATCGAAAAGAAAAAATTAAAAGTTTAAGAAAGCATTTTTATAAAAAATACCAAAATTTATATCAAAGTACTGAAGATTACAACATTACGTTGTTTACCAAAGAAAATTATCTTAATAATAAAGAATGCACAATAAAATTTGAACACGTTTGTGGGCACGTTTATAATTTAGATAAAGAGTATCAAGGGCATTTAAAATGCCCAAAGTGTTTTCCTGTAAGAAGTAAGATACAATACGAAATTTACGATTGGTTGAAGGATTATGTTGATTGTAAATTTAATGACAGAAAAACAATCAAACCAAAAGAACTAGATATTGTTTGTGAAAATTTTGCTATTGAATACGACGGGCAAATGTTTCATAGTTACGGAAAATCTTCTTATAACTTATTCGATCGAACAATTGAAAATAAAAATTTACACTTAGAAAAAACAGAGTTAGTCGAAAGTGAAGGATTGCAATTATTTAGAATTTTTAGTTCAGAATGGGTTAATAAACAAGAAATATGGAAAAGCGTTTTATTATCAAAAATTGGAAAAACTAAAAGAATTTTTGCTCGTAAGTGCGAAATAAAAGAAATAACATCTAAAGTTGCAAAAGAATTTTTACAAAAAAATCATCTGCAAGGAGCAATTAACTCTTCAGTTCGAATAGGATTGTTTTATAACGATGAATTAGTTTCTTTGATGACTTTTGGTAAAACCAGAAGGGCAAAATACAAAGGTTTAGGTAATTTCGAATTATACCGATTCTGTACTATTATAAATACTACTGTAGTCGGAGGTGCATCTAGGTTACTTAAGTATTTCGAAGAAAAATACACTCCGAAGATGATTGTGTCATATGCTAATCGAAGATGGAGTCAAGGCAATTTATACGATGTACTAAATTTTGAATTTATTGAAAATACAAAACCAAATTATTTTTATTTTTCTGGTAATGATAGTACAAAATTATTATCTAGAGAACAATTTCAAAAGCATAAACTTGGTGGGGTTTTAAAAAACTTTGATTTTGAGCTAACTGAAACACAGAATATGTATAATAATAATTACAGAAAAATATACGATTGTGGCAATAAAGTCTATATAAAAAAATAATATGTCTTCAGTAGTACAGAATTTGCTTGATGCAGCGTTATCCGATGGTGCAAGAGCGTCAAAATTTGAGTGTCAGATAAATTTTAAAGATGCTGCTCTTTTTCCAGAAGATGTTAAAATGCACGTAAAGACATCACAGTTTCCTGGAAAAACCCACGAAGTAATTGATTACAAATTTAAGGGCAGAACAGTACCATTAAAAGGTCAAGTTAAATATGACACCACGTGGAGTTGTACTTTTTACATGGATGAAAATCACAAATTGAGAAGTGCATTTTTAAATTGGATTGAAAGTCTCGATCAAGTTCACAACATAGAACAATTACACCCAAAAGTTGAAGCAGCTCAAAAAACCAATTCTATTGAAGGTTATAACTCAATGTTACAAATATTTCAATTGAATTTTGCCGGAGAATCGAAAGACAAATACATGGCGAAATATGATTTATATAATGCCTTTCCAAAATCAGTATCAGCTGTAGATGTAGATTATTCTAGTGTTGGTAGTATTTTGGAATTTACAGTTGAATTTGCGTATTCACATTTTATTTTGACAATTCCTATAGAAGACAAGGGTACAATTGCAGAACAGATAGCCGGAGAGGCTGGAGACCTTTTGAGTGGTGGTATAGCTGGTGCAAAAGGTGCAATAGCAGGATTATTTTAATACTTGGTGAGGAAATATAATACTTATGAGTATAACAATAAATGAACTCCGCAAGCACTTAGGTCCTGGATTGGGCCTGCGCAAAAACAAATATATGTTAGAATTGCCAGTTCCAACGGTTTCTGGCGAATCTTTGAATATTTTGTGTCAAAGTGCCGGTTTACCAGAGAGAAATATATCAACTACAGATTTATGGCACAAAGGTAGAAAATATACAGTACGTGGTGAAACAGATTTTGTCGGTGAATATGAAATTTCTATTGTTGATGACGATAAAATGACAGTCAGACAATTATTTGA
>JABMPH010000308.1 GCA_013203805.1 Bacteroidota bacterium
CCGGAGTTGTACCAAGCAAATTATTCACTAGCTAAGGCATCTGAACTTATTGCAGAATTTGAACAAATATTTTTTCAGAATGCTGGGGAAATTATTGAAAACTGTATCAAACACTTGGATGAGGAGTATGGGAAATTCCTCATTATTGAGGATATAGAATTATTAAAGATAGAAAAATATTATTGGGTGGATGTAGATGAATTGAATCTATTTAAGGGGATTACAATTAAATAATCTTTTTTGTTAATAGTAATTGATAGAAGGCGTAGTGCATATATGATAAATTGGTTGGTGTCAATTTTCGGAATCAATCGATACGTATTTAAGCGTTTTTTCGTTAGAAAAAGTATCGATAGTAAAAACGATGCGATCATCCCAATCGTATTTGTATTGATAATAATGCTGTCAACGGTTTTAATTTTTCTTTCATCTATTGAACTTTTCAAATATGAAAAACAGATTAAAGATTTTGATTCTAATGAATGGAACAAAGTCTATAATTTATTCATTGGTGATTGCGTAATTGAAAAGGATAGTTTGGAATCAATTATCGATGATATATCGAGTCTACATATTTACAATCGGGGACGTGACTACCCATGTATAGTTTCGATCAAATCAAAGGATTCATTTATTGATAAAATTCAGTTACACCTATTTTTCTATAATGATACTCTGCTTACAAGAGTCCTTGACGACCCATTAGATGCGAGTAAGCCATTTATATTTATACAAAAAGATTTAATGGAGAAAGTGGGTATAAGCGAAGGGGAACTTGTACTCATTAAAAACTCGGGATATGGTGCATTCAAGATACCCCTATTTGCAAAGCCCTTGATGAATTCTTCAAAAATCAATTGCTTAATCTGCTATGACTTTATTTCGAATGCAGTTAAAACAACTCCGGTTCGCTTCTACTTTTCAAAATATGACGAATTTATTGAATTGATAAATCTTATATGGTTTGACTGGGAATGGCCAACTCCATTTTATGTGGGTTACAATGAGAAGTTGTTTCTTGTACTATCTGACATTAAGCAAAAAATATCTGATAAATTGTTGCCTATTTGGTATGTATCCGATCAGGATTCAGTCTCATTCAAGGACTCTTTTACATTAACGTTTAAATCTAAAACTGGGAGTCATTCTTTTAAACATAATGTAATGAATAATGGATTAGATCTGCGTTCAAAGGACATTGGAGAAGTAATCCTTATTAGTGACGTATTAAAATCCTTCTCAGATGATACATACATTGATAGTCTTTCTGGCATCGATATTTTTGGGGATGATATTGATATAAATAAATTGTATGTACAATTTGATTTTAAGAATAATTTTAAATTTATTAACAAAACCAAAAGGAAAATAGAATTACAAGAAAAAATATTAGGGTATCACTTGGCATCTGTGGAACATGTTAACGCAATGCCATTACTGATGGATGAGGAACTAAAACGATCCGAAAATTCAATGATTATCTATTATAATAATTTTCAAGATATCGAATTGACGAAGACAATCATGAAAACATTCGACGAGAATAACATTAGATGGGATAACGCTAGGTGGAAAACGATTATTGATTTAAAACAAGCTCTTCATGAGGGTACAAAAAAGATTTTCCTACTACTATTTGTTAATTTTATCCTTATCGCTTTGTTTTTAATTGTAAAATTTTTATTAAGATTAAAACTTGAACTCCATACAATTGGTGTTATCAAATGCTATGGATATTCAAACCAGATGATCACTAATACTTATATAATTGGTTACTTTTTATTAATTTCTGTGGGATTCATTTTTGGTTCACTTTTATCTGCTCCAGTTTCATATTTATTTGGATTCTCTACTGATCTAATTGCTAACTATTATCTGTCCAGCTACTTTTTAATATATGTGGTCGGTTTTTTCACTTTCTTGACGATCTGTCTTTTGACAATTGTATTTTTCTATCTGAAAGCATTCGCTCAGAATGAAAACATTTATGAGCTAATAAAATATGAAGGATAGTTAAATGCTGTATCTTACATTCCCCATAGTAAAAAGATTTCAGACAGGACAGCAAATCGAATTTAATTATTTTGAGAATCAAATAAAAAATCGAAAGAATTGCGAGGTACTTAAAATAGAGCCGTGTTACTTATATTCAATCTATGGAAACAACGGAATGGGTAAAACTACATTGATGAATATAATTTCTTCATTGACTGGATATCAGGGACACATTAGAAAGATAAACAACACGATTATAATAGAAGCAGTAAGTGGAAGATCGGTCGATAAACAGCATCAAAGCATGATTAGGGCAAACGATTTTTCATTTATTTTCCAAGATCCACATCTAATCAACTTTTATACTCTAGAGGAAAATCTTAAATTGGTGAATCCTAACTTTGATTATTTAGTAGATATAAAAAAATTGAAATCCGAAGTGAATTCACTTAATTTAGAGGAAGAGTACAAAAATCCAATTTTAAAAAAACTTGATAAGTTCATCTATGAGAAAGATAATACACCTTATTATTTGTCAGGTGGAGAAAAGCAATTAATGTCATTCATTCGAGCCATGATTAAACCTTCAAATGTGATATTTGCAGACGAACCATGGGCCAGTATGGACCAATATATGAAATCATTTATAGAATCTCAATTTTATAATTTTATTATAGATAAAGATATATTTGCCAGTATCAGAAATAGAAATGCAGACCTGAATAATAATAAGATTGTCATTGTCATTTCTCATCCTGTTCATCATGATGTTCAAATCTCTTTTGGGATTCAAGACAATGATTGGTCAAAGACAATTAAAGTATCATCTTCAATATTTGATGAAAATAAAAGCAACGTGTTATTAACTTTGGAAAGATATAAAAGAAGAGATGAAAAATATAATTGAGATATTGAGGAATCATTATTCTAGAAGAGCCCTTTTAGCTTTTTTGTTATTTCAGGCTAGTTCTGCAGGGATATGTGATATGAATTTAATAAAGTACACAAATTTGAATGTAACTTCGTTGGAAAAATATTCTGGAGTCAGCAGGAACATCCTTGAATTAAACCTTGAATGGAAAGATCACAAGGACAGTTTAATTAAACACAAAATGATTATTCGTGACATAGAGTGTGGTCCCAAAAATAGCGTTATAATTTCTGATGAAGAATTTTTTTTTGGGGATCTTGTCCCATCTGATGAAACGCAGTATTATTCTAATGAGACAGTGGTTGTTTATACTTTATTTAATGTAATATATAGAATACAACGAGCATCCAAGGCCAGGGAATTTGTACTTGATGGAAATGTTGTTTTCCCTATTCACGCATCGTCTTTAGATTCAATTATGCTGAGAATACCAGTTAGGGAATATCCTGGGGGTGGATTTAAACCAACCCCTCCGACGAAACCAGATTGGCTATACCGGACAACAGTTAGTGCTACTGCCATAAGCATTCTTGTGGCAGTCGTTGCAAAAAACCAATATAACAATGCTACTTCATCCAATGAAGCGATTCACTACAGGGAACTGTCAAAGGCTTCAAATATGTATGTGATAGGCTTTTCGATGACTACAGGTTATTTAACGTACAAAAAATATTTTTATAAAAAGTGATTAAAGTATTAGCTATCATGAGATGTATTATCAAATGTGCGGTTATATTAATTAATCTGTTGCTATCGCAAACTGGTAACTCTATGCTCTTAATGAACCCTGTAAAGGATCGTATCGATGATCAGTTTTACGAATTTAAAGAAGCAGGGATATTTCAAGAATCTACCCCTTCTGGTTGGAGAATTATTTCTGGATCCATTTCTGAAAATGACAGTGATCAGGTCCGCATTAATGGTGAATGGTATTATTATGGCTCGGATATCCAATCTAAAGATGGGATACCAATTTGGCTTAGGTCATCGTCATCGCAAGAGGGATCATTTTACACTCTTTTTAATGTAGTATACTATTTCATTCCCAAAGTATACACGATAGAATTTCAGAAATTTATTGAAAACCCATCAGAATATTTTGTGAGATGGAATTTTGATTTTACTGATGAAATAGAAGAATACCATATTTATCACCGAAATGCGTTTGCCAAACAGGAACATGAAGTTAAAAAAATAGATTCAGGAAAATTGGATTCAGATTATTATACTACTATTACAGACAATCCAGGCACGCCAAAGGATGGCCCAAGTGCACAATATCGCATTAAGAAGAAACACTTATCAATGGATGTTATAAAAGAAATCTACATTGAAGGGATAGATGACAGTGGGAAAAAAAGAGCATCGTCTGAAAAACGATATGTAATGAAAATGAATGATACAAGCATATATTCTTCAAGAGATACATGTATTGAACTATCTATCCAGGAATTCAATTATAGAGGTGCTTCATTTAGTGTTAAAGATAAGGATTTCACTTACGACGATTTGAAGCATAGACTAGAGTATTTTCAACAGTATATCCACATTGAGTGTTCAGAAGATGCTGTCAAATTCACTTTTAATTATTTTATGATACCAACAAACAAGCTATTAAGTGAAAGGAAAAAGTTTTATTTGTATGCAATGGGTGAGAAATTTTACGAAAAAAATTATAAGCAAGGTTGGAAACCTAATGAGGAAGAATTATGGGATATACTCAGAATATTTATAATCACCAATACAAATATCAGAAATAACACAAATAAGAATAATTTTAATGGAGCCCTTAATGAGACAGCATTGGTCCCCAATTCAGATTTTGTATTATTTGTTCCAAAACCATTTCCAACATGTAAGGAATAATCTTTAATGAAGAAAATTATAATCTTTTTGTCAATCTTATTGCTTTCCTGCGAGTATAACAATCCATATGACGTACAAGTAAAATTACCAAACTTTCAAACTGGATTACAATTAACTGCAAATAGTGATAGTCAGGTTTCCATAGAATGGAATAATTTAGACAATATAAAAGAATATGTGCTTACAAGAATAGATACAACAAATGCCGAAACAACAAAAGAATATGTTATTAGCAACGAGATAAATGAATTTATTGATAATGGATTGACTGTGAACACACCATACACTTATTCACTATTTGGAAGGGCAGATGAAAATGTGACCAATACAATTTCCAATTCGATAGTGACTAGCTTCCCGTCGATACAATACTTAAATTCTCAAATCACATCGGCTACAATAGTGTCATTAGAGTGGGAATACGACTGCGATTTCGAGGAAGGCTTTATTATTGATTTTAAACTCAATTCAAATGATTATTCTACTATAGACACACTAGAAACAGACACCCAATCATTTGAATATGCAGTTTCAATTGTTGAAGACAGCCAGTATTTTTTTCGGATCAAGGCATACAGTCAATTCAATGAATCTGAATACACTGAGAACGCCTTGACAGAAATACCTGTAATAGAGATTCCCCAAATTATCCATTTGGATGAAGACTTTGGAAGTACAATGATTAATTTGTCTCAAGTATTTACTGGCATAGAGGATGAATCAATAACTTATACTGTTGAACCACAATCAAACATTTTTAATCTGGATCCATCGCAGTTGTCATCTGGTTTAATTACAATTGAATCAATTTTGGATAGTTGCTCAGACAATGATGAAATTTCAGTGATTGATTTGCACGCTGATGTCAACGATGTAATGGAATACCATTCAACTTTGCAAATAATCGTACACTGCATTAATGATCCTCCAGTAATCAATTCGACGCCACCTACCGAAGCGAGAACAGGTATTTTATATCAATATAATATAGTAGCTAACGATGTTGATTCACCAGTACTCAACTATCAATTTACCAACACTAACATACCCAACGGTATGGTGTTGGTGTTACCGAGCAATTATATCACCTGGATACCGCAAGTTAATACTTATTACAATACGAATATTTCGATAATTGTGTGTGATCAAGATAATTCTTGTGACATCCAAGAATTCACAATAAATGTAATACAAATAGATTGCAACAATATTGATTATGGTACCGCCTTCTTCGATGATTGTGATGACTGCGTTGGTGGTGATACCGGATTTTTAGAAAATTATGCAGATCAGGGTTGTGGCTGTGATGAACCAGCGGCCCTCAATTACTGTGAAAATACCGATGGCGATGAATATGGAAATCCCGGAACCGATACTTCTTACTGTCTCCAAGATCTTCCGGAAGGATGGGTTGCCAACTGTAGCGATCTGGAACCGGATTGTGCTACCAATGACACAGATGTTTGTGGGGTCTGTGGTGGTTCTGGAATGACAACCTATTATTCAGATACCGATAGCGATAATTTTGGTGATCCTGGTAATACTTTGACTGATTGTGACATACCAACCGGTTACGTTTTGAATTCTGATGATTGCGATGATGGTAATTCCAATATTAATCCTGATGTCACAGACGATAATTGTGATGGTGTAGATAATGACTGCAACGATATTGCCGATGACAGTTTTACCATCAGCCAATCCACTTGTGGTGTAGGTGTTTGTTCCGCTACTGGTTCACTTGAATGTATAGATGGTGCTGAAGTGGATTCCTGTGTTGAAGGATCGCCTACTGATTTAGACGATGATTGTAACGGTATTGACGAAGATTGTAGTGGAACTGCTGATGACAATTATGTAGCACCAGCGACAGACTGTGGATTAGGTGTCTGTTATGCTACCGGTATACTAGAATGTGTAAGTGGTGGAACAGTTGATACTTGTGTTGAGGGCTCGCAAACTGGCAATGATGATAATTGTAATGGAATAGATGAAAATTGTAATGGTATTGCCG
>JABMPH010000309.1 GCA_013203805.1 Bacteroidota bacterium
ATCATATGCAATAAAGTTTGGTCTGCCATTAACTATAGATTTTAAATGTTAATAATAATATTTTTTGCATATAAGTAAGATTTACTGATGTTGGTAGATAATTTCACAACAAATAAAAAGTAGTAAGTGAAAATTAAATTCAGACGTATTAATTGCGCGGTAAATAAAATTGAGGCTTTGAAATTATTGGAGGAAATTGCAATTAGGCCAAGTCATAGTTCGCCAAGAAAAGTAAATAAACCATTGGCGATTTATGGGGCTGGGGCTTTTGGTAAAATGGCAAAAGAATATTTTGATAATATAGGTATTAAAATTGCCTTTATTGTGGACGAAAACGCTGAAAAACACAGGTCTGATGTTTTTTGGAATAATAAAATATTATTAGCACCTAATGAGGTCTCACACAAAGAAAAAAAAGACGTATTACTTGCGATTTGTGTAGGTAAGATTCCGTATTTAGATGTTGTCACTCCATTGTATTTAAGCGGATGGCTTGACATTGTTCCGTTTTATACAATATCTGCTGGATATAGAGATAAACACCCTCTTGGTAATGGATGGTTTACTGACGGACTTTCCTTTGTGGATTTGGATGGTATACAGGAAGTCCTTATGTGTTATGATGACGATATATCTAGAGCACATCATATTCAGTTTTTAGCATGGCATCATTTACAAGAGGAGTGGTCGTTTGATAAAGCTCCCATTATACCAGATAATAGATATTTTATACCAGAAATTACAAGACTTCTTCATGAGAAAGAAGTTTTCTTAGATTTAGGGGCACACCATGGAAGTGTGATCGAGTCATTTATCAAGATTGTGAATCAATATTTTAGAGAGATTATTGCAGTAGAGCCAGATAATGCAAATCTTCAAAAATTAAAGTTATGTGTTGCTTCCTATCCACTTGAAATTAGGTCAAAAATAAAAATATTACCATTTGTTATAGGAGAGGAATGTAAACTATTAAATTTTTACGAAGGCCTAGATTTTGCGTCTCAAGTTTGCAAATATGGTAATACACAGTTTATTGCCAAGTCAATTGATTCATTATCTCTTAAAGCAACTTTTATAAAAGCTCATCTTGAGGGCTCAGAGATGGGGGCTCTCCTCGGTGGCATTCAAACTGTCATAGAATTTCGACCTTTGATAGCAATGACAGTATATCATAATAGGCTTGGACTTTGGGAATGTTCTAAAATAATGATGGATGAATATTCTAAGTATGGTTATCGCTTCTTATTTAGGCTCCACAGTTGGCATGGGAGTGGTGCTGTTCTGTATCTTATAAATCGTTGAATTATATGATTTATATGGCTCTTCGTGGAAGTTAATGGAAATAGAGTAATAAGGGTTTAGCCTGGCGTAATATCTATCCATAGAATGAGGTAGTACGTAACCCTCTGATGAAATTGAAAACCGTGCGATAAGCCATAGAGACAATATCTTAAACTATGCAAGCAAGGCAGCAACAATATGCCTATACAGCCAAATCAACCCGTGAAAGGCCTTGGAGAGGGTTTGTAAAAGCTTATAAAGCTAGCAACCCATAATATTATTGTACCAATGAAAACTAAGTGCTCCTATCGTCTGATGAAGTATTATGTTTTCACTTCAACCCATTAACTTCCGTGAAATGCCATTTATATTAAGTATGCTAATTTGATTTATTTTATTTTATTTTATTTACATCTGCGCAAATATATAGCATCGAAGCTTTCTAATGTTAACAAAAAAAAGTCATGGGTGTTAAATTATTACTTGTAGTCTTGCCATATTTAGTAAAATATGGAGGTGATTCAAAGAAAAAATCTGTGCGCAGTTTTCTTGCGTTTCCATATGGCGTGCTTACAATTGCAAGCTATATAAAGAAATATTCTGTCTGTAATCCTGATGTACGCATACTTGATATGAATATTCATTATGATATTGGTATACTAGAAAAATATAATGAGGTCTTGAGAATATAAGCCGACGTTGATAGGGTACTCAATGTCATATGATATATCATATAATTGGCTTAAAGAATTGTCCTCTCTTGCTAATGAATATTCATCAAATATAATCCAAGTCGCAGGCGGTTCAGCTTTATCTACAGGTTGGAATGTTGTGCTAGATGAATTGCCTTTTATTGACGCCCTATGTTATTCTGAGGGTGAGAAAGCTATGTTGAGTTTGCTTGATTCGGATGATATTTTAAATACTATATCTTGTGACCCATGGGTTACCATTGATAAAATTAACGAAGGATACATACCAAAGCCATTATATGAGGATTTAAGTAAGGTTATTTCAGTAGATTATGATTTGGTCGATCTAAAATCCTATGGTATGAAAGAAGCATTTTCTCCGTTTCTTATAAATAAGATAAAGAAACAATTTTTTATAGTTACCTCTAGAGGTTGTCCATATAAGTGTATATTTTGCGCAAGTTCATCACTGCACGGTGGTAAAATGCGTCTAGCAGATCTGGATTCGATAGAGAAACATATCGAAAACCTACAAAGCAAGTATGGAATTAATGTCCTTACTATATATGATGATCAGCTGCTTATCAATAAGGAACGAGCAAAAAAATTCTTTAAAATCTTAGTTAAGTTCAAATTAAGAATAGAAATGCCAAATGGGTTATCTGTAGCCTTTTTTGATGAAGAACTTGCTGATATTATGAAGGAAGCTGGTGTTGATACAATATATCTTGCTGTAGAATCAGGCTCAGAGCGAGTATTAAAAGATATTATAAGGAAGCCACTCAATCTAAATAAAGTTCATCCTGTGGTGAAAATGCTTCAAGAAAAAGGTTTTTTTGTTGTAGGTTTTTTTATTTTTGGGCTACCTGGTGAAACTGAATATGATCGTTTCATTACTCGTGAATTTATAAAAAATGTTGCCTTTGATTGGTCTTTTTTTAATTATGCAACCCCGCTTCGAGGAAGTGAACTATATAACATTTGTGTTGACAATAATTGGATAGATCCTGATTACAATAAAATTGGCTCTGTTGATATGACCGAATATATTATTAATAGTCCAGGCATAAATAAAGAAGAACTCAAAAAATTTATTTTTGATATTAATCTCGATGTTAATTTTGTAAATAATGCGGCATTTAGGCGTGGCGATTATCAAATTGCTAAACAATCTTTTAAAGAGGTATTGTCTAGGCATTATGAACAACCATTTGCTCATTTTTATCTTTCTAAGGTTTTAAACTTATTAGATCCTGGTAGTGATCAAATTGCGCATCATAAATCAGAGTTTTCTGGGATTTTGAGAGAAGATCCACAATGGAATAATTCAGCAATTGAATTTAATTTAATTAATAAATAATATTTATATGAGAAATCATAAAGATTTTGTAGCTGATAATGTAATTTCAATCGGTCGTGACAATGATTTTATCGAACTTTGTAATCTTTGGATAAGAGGATGTATTCCACATAATTATGCCCAAAACTTTACTTGGCTTTCTATACCAGTAATTCAAGTTCCTCAGGATATTTATGCAGTTCAAGAGCTAATTTGGAGGATTAAACCGGATCTTGTCATTGAAACAGGTATAGCTCATGGTGGCTCATTAGTTTTGAGCGCATCAATCCTCGCTTTACTTGATTATGCTGATGCTGTTAATTTAGGTGGCGTGTTAAACCCAAAAGAATCTAAGCGTAAAGTTCTTGGTATCGACATAGATATTCGTTCGCATAACCGTCTTGCAATAGAGGCACATCCATTATCACATTTGATTGAAATGATTGAAGGTTCATCGGTAGATGAAGCTGTCATCAATAAGGTTAAAACACGCTCTCAGGATTTTAAACGAGTTATCGTATTTCTAGATTCTAATCATACCCATGATCATGTTTTGGCTGAGCTAGAAGCCTATGCTCCTTTAGTTTCACCCGATAGCTATTGTGTTGTTTGGGACACAGGGGTAGAGGATTTACCTGAAGGGTTTGTCACAGATCGCCCATGGGGGAAAGGTAACAACCCAAAAACAGCAGTATGGGAATATCTGAAGAGAATTCAACAAGAAGGCAGAATAGCTGCTGATGGAAATTCTCTTAAATTTGAAATTGACAAGACAATCGAACACAAAATAGCCATAACAGCTGCTCCAGATGGTTTTCTCAAAAGGATATAAAAGTCAACCATATGCATGAAAAATTCGGTAGGTATATTGAACAAAAGTTGACATCGTTCCCTTTCGGATCCTTAGGTAAACGTGAACTGGAGTTGATACTTTTGAAAGGTATTTTGGATGCAGGGTTATGCTAGTCTGATCCTGTTTCTGTTGCTCAAAAATTTGGGTTGACACTTTCGAAGGCACATTCCTATTTGACGGACATAGCGCTTCGTGAGCAAATACTATCCGATGCTCAAGCACTTAAACTATTAAGTGAATTGTTAGAGAGTAGCGAGTTAAGGATAAGCGCAGAAGAAATATTAATACCCTTGCCAGCAGCGGATTTGCGGATTTGGCTTGAGCGCAAGTTGGCCTATGCTAAAATGATACAGGGAGAAACACTACGGCGAGACTTGATAAAAATTTCGCCAAAAGCCCTTTTTCTTGTACTTAATTATGCAAAGGCCAGATAAGACCCAAGAAAGCCTTGAAGCTGCTTAAACAACAAATG
>JABMPH010000026.1 GCA_013203805.1 Bacteroidota bacterium
ATTTTATGAGTTTATTGATAAAATCATTCAAGTAATCAAAACTTATTATCCTTGATAGCATAAAGGCTACCTCAAAAAAGTGTGTTTACCTAAAAAAACATAGACATGCGGATTTTAGGCTGCAACGAGGACGTATCTCTACAAGCATCCACTTATTTCCTATTGTATTTGCAATATATTTCACAATTGCAGGATCAAGATTTCATCCTCGTTACAAACGAGGACGATTTTGACGATTTTGTAACAAATTGAAATCGATATTGTTCTTTGTTTTAAATAATAAATAAACAATAATCAATAATAAATAAAAAATTACTACTTTTGCCGTCCCTTAAACATTTTATTAATTTAACAAAAGAAAGTAGGTATAATATGATCATCATTCCAGTAAAAGAAGGTGAGAATATCGACAGAGCTCTGAAGAGATTCAAACGTAAATTTGAGAAGACTGGTGCAATGAGAGAATTGCGCGCTCGTCAAAAATTTGACAAACCATCAGTGGTAAAAAGAGAACAGAAACTCAAAGCGATTTACGTTCAAGGGCTGCGTCAAGCTGAGATGGGCTAATTAAATTAGCTCGTAAGGGAATTCTTAAGAAGAAATTTTGATTAAGTAGTATTTTGTTGTACTTTTGATCAGAGTTTCTTCTTTTTTTGTTTTTATGACAATAACCTCATTCATATCTTACATAGCCAAAGAAAAACGGTATTCACAACATACCATAACAGCCTACAAAAAAGATCTCCAATTATTCAGCACTTTTCTAACTAATGAATTTGAAGTTGAAACCCTCGAAAGTGCTAGTCAGGAAATGATTCGATCATGGGTAGTAAGTATGATTGATGAAGGGTTATCCGGAAAATCCGTAAATCGTAAAATTAGCACTCTTAAATCCTATTATAATTATCTAATACGTATTGCAACAATAACCGAAAACCCGGCACGACATATAGTATCGGTTAGTACACCCCAAACATTGCCTGTTTATTTTAAGGAAGATCAACTCAATACCTATTTAGATAGTAATGTAGATGTGGAAAACTTTGAACGGTTACGTAATTTTTTGGTAGTTGAGCTACTATATTTAACCGGAATAAGGAGGAGTGAATTAATCAATCTTACAATTAGTTCAATCGATTTTTCAAATAGTAGTATAAAAGTATTGGGGAAAAGAAATAAGCAACGGATTATACCGTTATCTAAAAAACAAATTGATAGTATCATTGTATATATTGAACAGAAGGAAAAGCGTTTTGGTAACGATAACGAATATTTAATTGTTACTGATAAAGGAATGAAAGCATATCCCAAATTAATTTATTGTATTATTAATAAAGAGTTATCATCATTAACAGGAGCCGTAAAAAGCCCACATGTATTGCGTCATTCATTTGCTACACATATGTTGAATAATGGAGCCGAACTAAATACAATAAAAGAGATACTGGGGCATGCCAATTTAACGGCAACACAAATTTATACACATAATACTATTGAGAAATTGAAAAAAGTATATAGCGAAGCCCACCCAAGGGCAAAATTAAATAAAGGAGGTTAACATGAAAGTAAGTATTAATTCAGTACATTTTAAAGCTGACAACAAATTAGAGCAGTTTATTGAAAAGAAAGTTGGAAAACTTTCCGGGTTGTATGAAGAGGTAATTGGTTCTGAGATCACGTTAAAACTTGATAAAGCAGAAACAAAGGAGAATAAAATTGCTGAGATCAGAGTCCAAATACCGGGTTATGACCTATTTGCAAAGAAGCAGAGTAATACATTTGAGGAGGCCACCGACACGGCCGTTGATGCGTTAAAGAAACAACTGGAGAAGCATAAAGGAAGATTTAAAAAATAATTGAGTTTTTTTTACAAATTCTTTGGTTATTACATCTAAAGTATATATTTTTGCAGACCTTTTAAAACAGGGGTCTGCTTTTTTATGCAGGCGAACGTTCTGAGAGTGTTGTTACGCTAAGGATTAGAGGCTGAAATCAACGTGAAAATACTCGAAAAATTGAAATTGCCAGCATAGCTCAGTTGGTCAGAGCAGCTGATTTGTAATCAGCAGGCCGTGGGTTCGAATCCCTC